>WFQC01000078.1 GCA_015487235.1 Alteromonadaceae bacterium | reverse complement strand
TACCTTCAATTTTACTCAATAGAGCCTCTAAAACCGCTTCTTCTCTAAAATCTCCTTGTAAAAAATCAACGCCAGCAAGTGGATCCATAGGTAAAATATCACATGCAACCACTTGTCCCGTATCACCAACAACTTTAGCCGCATATTCAGACCAGCCCCCCGGAGCCGCGCCTAAATCAACCACTTTCATACCGGGTTTAAGTATTTTATCTTTATTATTAATTTCTTCTAATTTAAAAACAGCCCGAGAACGCAGGCCTAAACGCTGAGCCTTTTTTACATATTCATCGTCAAAATGTTCTTGCATCCAGCGCGCACTACTTGCGGTTAATTTACTTTTGCTCATCTTTTATAAATTTAATGATAAAAATGGATATTATCACTAAGATGGAGGTAAAATAGTAGTAATTCAAGCTAACTTGTAACGAAATTTTTTTATGAACCTAAACAAAAAACAAATTCAGCATTTAAAAGGGCTGGCTCATTCACTTAAACCTATCGTATTGTTGGGTAGCAATGGCTTAACTGAAGCGGTAATCGCCGAAATCGATTATGCGCTAGAACACCATGAATTAATTAAAGTCAAAATACCAACGGATGATCGGGAAACAAAGTCATTAATTGTAGAGGCTATTTGCCGCGAAACAAAAGCAACTAAAGTACAGGTTATAGGTAAAACATTGATTATTTATCGTCAAAGCGATGAGCCTAAAATTCATATCCCTAAACTAAAATAATCTTATAGTGGTTAAACCTATTTTACAAAAAAGCCCTCAGTAAAACTCGAGGGCTTTTTTATTATTGAAAGTTACAAGCTAATCGCTTATCTAACAATAACTTATTATAGTTTATCCGCATTATCTGATAAATAAGCAGCAACGCCTTCTGGTGATGCTGTCATACCTTTATCACCTTTATTCCAGCCAGCTGGGCAAACTTCACCATGCTCTTGATGGAATTGTAATGCATCGACCATACGTAACATTTCATCAACATTACGACCTAGTGGTAAATCATTAACCACTTGATGGCGAACAACCCCTTCTTCATCAATTAAGAATGAACCACGAAATGCAACACCAGCTTCAGGATGTTCAACATCATAAGCTTGACAAATTTCATGTTTAACATCAGCAACTAAGGTATATTGAACTGGGCCAATGCCACCTTCATTTACTGGGGTGTTACGCCATGCATTGTGAGAAAATTGAGAATCAATTGATACCCCAATCACTTCTACACCGCGGCTTTTAAATTCGTC
The DNA here is from genome assembly GCA_015487235.1 of Alteromonadaceae bacterium. GTDB lineage: Bacteria > Pseudomonadota > Gammaproteobacteria > Enterobacterales > Alteromonadaceae. The sequence goes on along the minus strand of WFQC01000078.1, from coordinate 15,788 downwards.
CATACGGTGATCAAAAGCTAACAACTCTGAAGGGCAAACAAAAGTGAAATCTAATGGGTAGAAAAAGATAACAGCTTTTTTACCTTTAATCGCTTCTTTAAGGTTAAAACTATCTACAATTTCACCACTGCCTAATACTGCTGCTGCTGTAAAGTCTGGTGCTGGACGACCAACTAATACACTCATTTTATTCTCCGTTTTTATCTGAAATAGTGTAAATACTATTTGTGGGTTTAAATCTTTTCAGTTAACTCTGACAAGTATTGTGTTTAACGCTAAAAAATCAATAGCCCGTCATTAAAAAATTATTTTTCATCTGCCGTTGCATGTTTTGCAGCAACTTCTTTTACCAACTTTTGTAACTCACCCTGTTGATACATTTCTAAAATGATATCGCAACCACCAATTAATTCACCTTCGATCCACAATTGTGGAAAAGTAGGCCAATCGGCATATTTAGGTAATTCAGCACGAATATCGGGGTTTTGTAAAATATCAACATAAGCAAATTTTTCATCACAAGCAATTAACGCTTGTGATGCTTGTGATGAAAAGCCACAGCTTGGTAATTTAGGTGAACCCTTCATGTAAAGTAAAATGGGGTTTTCTGATATTTGTTGTTTAATACGTTCGATAGTATCCATAATGACCTCTTTTTTAAAAAAACCTATTTTAACAAAAAACTTATTTTGACAAATTCATTGATAAAATATGTCTAATATTTCGGCAAATAAAAATTAAAACTAACTTAGCTTGATAAATTATCTAGCAAAACCTATATATTGGGTTAGAATAGGCTAAATTTAAAAACTTGAGTATTTTACTAGGTTTTTATTAAAAACAAACCATTTCTTTATAACTTTTGTTAAAACTTTCATGGAGCAATAAATAATGGCAATTGAATTACCAGCATTACCTTTTGAAAAAAATGCACTAGCACCTCATATTTCAGAAGAAACATTAGAATATCACTACGGTAAACACCACAATACTTATGTTGTTAAGTTAAATGGTTTAATTGAAGGCACTGATTATGCTGATAAATCTTTAGAAGAGATCATTAAATCTTCTGAAGGTGGCATTTTTAATAACGCAGCACAAGTTTGGAACCATACCTTTTATTGGAATAGCTTAAGCCCAAATGGTGGTGGCGAGCCAACAGGTGAGTTAGCCGAAGCTATTAACGCTAATTTTGGTTCTTTTAATGAATTTAAAGCGAAGTTTACCGACAGTGCGGTAAATAACTTTGGCTCTAGCTGGACTTGGCTTGTGAAAAAAGCAGATGGTAGCCTAGCGATTGTTAATACTTCAAACGCTGCCACACCTTTAACGGATGAAGGAGTAACACCTTTATTAACGGTAGATTTATGGGAACATGCTTACTACATTGATTACCGTAATCTTCGTCCTAGCTATATGGAAGCATTTTGGGCATTAGCAAACTGGGATTTTGCGAGCAAAAATTTTGCGGCTTAAATTAATTTAAGCCTGTAAAAAAGCCGAGTTCTAGTGATAGAACTCGGCTTTTTTGTAACAACAATTAATTAAAATTTCTTCACAACTTTAACGCTGTCGTTCACATTAGCTGCATCAACATAACCAATAGCACCTGCATTAGCAGATACAATCGCAAGTACCTCTTGGTCTGATGCTACTTCTTTAGGCGGCTTACCTTTACCTGAAAACATTTGCTTAGACCAATAAGCCTTTATTTGACTAGCACTTTTTTTCAATACTTTTGATTCAAACTCGTTACGAACAGCACTACCTATTTTTTGATTAATAGGCTCTACTTTTGTACCACTAGTATATTGTTTTAACTTACCTAAAAAAAGTCGGTTAATATCACCATCATTAATAGTGGCACTATTAGCTTTATTTACCACAATTGCAACTTCAGCGAAAGAAACACAGCTTACCGCTAAGCCAATAACTAATGTACTGATTTTTATAAAATTCATCATATATCTCCCAATGCTTAAAAAACAGTAACAATAGCTGCACGAAGCAAGCTAGCGTCGTAAGTACTATCTAAATCATCGGTATAGTCAGTATATTCTAGCTTAAATGCGGCTGAATCATGAAAATCCCAACGTAATCCTAATGTCACATATTTAGGTTTTTCTAATTGCGAATTAACAATACCTTGCGTACCAGCAACTAAAGCATCTAAACCAGGATTTACACCAGTAGGAACACCTGCGGTAATGTTTCTTTTAGTATCTTCATCAGCACCGTATGTAACTGAAAGCAAAATAGTATTAAATTGCTTACCCGCCATAACATAGTAAGACTCTTCATCTGCTAACGGTGTACCATCACGCGTTAATTTGGTGTATTCACCAATTAACATGTAACCATTGTAATCCATTTGAAAACCAAACTCTGTAAATACTGCTTGATCGCCTTTGATTAAAACATTATCAGCAATATTGGCAAACCCAGCTTGATTCCAGCCATCAATTAATGGGTTTAATTGTTGAATAGGAATATCAAGATCTGCAACAAAGTACGCACCACGAACAGTTAACCAATCACGGTTTAGGGTTAATGATGCACCGTAAATGTTATCAATAGTTGGTGAAACAGTTTCACCAAATGCAGGAACATCATCGGTATTGGCACCATAAATAGCATGCAATGTTGCATCAACTTCACCTAAGTTATTCGAGTAAATAGCACCTACACCATCAAAAGTATCAAATGGTAGAGCATAAACCCCTTTAGGTGGTGTGATCCAAGAATAGGCATACGATACATCTAAAAAGTCAGAATACATGTAGAATGGCGCACGTTGACGCCCAGCTAATAAGCGTAAATTATCTGTTGCTTCATAAGCAATATAAGCCCATTCAAATTTAGGCGTCCAATCATCGTTACCACGAGAGAGTATTTGTGCTGTAACACTTAAGCCTTCACCAACATCTGCTGTAGCTTGTAAAGCAAAGAGTGAATCTTGCTTAAAATCGATACTGTCTGTATAGCCGTTAAAGTTAGGGTTATTATCATCAATAGAGGTTGCAGTACCTGCAACAATTGATGCAAAACCGTTAAAATAGATATCAGCAAGCGCTGTATTAGCGAATAAGCATGAGCCTATCGATAATGCTATCAAAGATTTTTTCATTTCATTTTACCTTAAAGTTATTCCCAATATTTGAAAGTAAATATTTTGAGTGTGAACCTATTGTTATACCTGTTGCTATTTTTATTATTATATTTTTTAGGTAACTAGACCTTAAATTGTCTTGCTACCGCTTCTAGATCAGAAGCTAATTCAGTTAAATGGCTTGCCACGGTTGCAATTTCAGTTGAGGCTTCCGATGCTTCTTCTGCACACGCTTGAATATCTTCAACATGACCGACCATTAAACCTGAAATTTGACTTTGTTGCTCTGTTGCTACGGCAATAGCACCGTTCATATCAGCAATGGTATTAACTGTTTCTGTAATAACAACTAAACTATCCCCTGCTTCATTGGCGCTTTTTACACTTGCTTCAACGCTAGAACGAGAACTTTTCATCATAGCAACAGCCTTACTAGCCGCACCTTGTAACTGCCCTAACATTTGATTAATTTCTTCTGTTGATTCTTGTGTGCGCGAAGCTAAATTTCTTACTTCATCAGCAACAACAGCAAAGCCTCGCCCTTGTTCTCCAGCTCTTGCAGCTTCAATAGCCGCATTTAATGCCAGCAAGTTAGTTTGTTCTGCGATACCTCGAATCACCTCAAGAACCACGTTAACACGGTTAGTATCTTCTTGTAGCTGATTAATAGTATCTGCAGATTCACTAACATTTCCTGCGAGTTCCCGAATACCAACAACTGTTTTTTCTACAACTTGATTACCCGTTACGGCTTCATTGTTAGCATTACGTGCCGCTTCTGCTGCATCGGCAGCATTGGTGGTAATATCAGCAACACTATGGCTCATTTCTTCAACGGATTGACGAGACTGAATAACACTGTCTGATTGTTTTTTGAAAGAATCAATAGTTCTAACCGAAAGTTCTTGAATTGTGTTAGCGGTATCAGCTAACGGTAAAGCAGTATCCACGACGTTTTTAATAACCCCTTGTAGCTTTTCAATAAAGCTATTGAACCAAAAAACTAAGTCGCCTATTTCGTCTTTACTGTCGGTGGTCAGTCTTACGGTTAAATCACCATTTTCTTGCGCAATATCTTGCATTGAATCAATAATTTCTTTAAGGCTACGACGAATAGTATTGGCAATAGGTAACGCTACGGCAAAAAGTAATACAATGGTAATTGCTCCAACAATTAAACCAATAGTTGACGTTGACTCAGCCTTAGTTGAAACACTTTCAAAAGCTTCATTAAAAGATCTTAAGCGCTCATGGTGAAATTTATTCAATTTTTCTTGTAATGCGCTAAGTTTTGATGACATGGCTTGGCTACGCTCACCAATAGTAGAGAAGTCAGCTGTACCATCAACCATTTCTTTCGATAAGGCATACGCTGCCGTAAAATAATTATCAAAATCACTAATAAGGCTTCTTAAAAAGGCCGCATTTTCTTTGTCTGTACGAATATTTTGTTCGAGCTTAGCACGCATTTCATTAGCATATTCTTTAGCCGTTTCTAATAGTTCTACTTCACCCATTGTTGCGGCATTGCCTAATGTTTCTTTGATTTTATCAAGACGAACTAAGCTATATTCAGAGGTTTGTAATAGCTGGTATTCTATTTTGTATGCTTGTTCTAACTTATCAACAATTTGCGACATGGTAACCAAACTTACCGCTAAATAAATACAGAAACCAATGGCGCCCACAAAAGGAATAAGTAATATTTTATGTTGTACAGAAAGTGACTTAAATGAGTCCATAATAATTGTGCTCTATATGTGATTATTGATGTAAATTTTTTGTTGTAATTTTATTTTAGTCAAAGAATTATATTCCAGCAAATTACTGACTTATAAAAATTTAATCTAAGATTGAACCTGTAAAGGCTACATTAGGATTTTAAAAATACCGACTCACGTAAAACAAATAATAATTTTAATATGCTTTGATAATATTTCACCGATAATCCATTAACAAATTACTCACAACAAACTAGTCAGATGAGAGCTCCTTTAAGACATCATCTTTTAACTCTACCCACAATTTACCCGACTCAATACCGTATTTTCTGACGGCAAAAACGGCATCATCAAAACGGTTTTCTTTAGCGAGTGCTATCAGTTTTTCATAGTAGTTTTTTGTGATTTCTCGGCCTGTTGGGTGTGAAAAATAAAGCGAACCAATACGCGAATATAATCCTTTAAAGCCATTTAAAATTAATAAGTAAATAGAATTTCCTGACGCAACTACTAACTCTTTATTCAAGTTGTAATCAAATTTAGCAAAAGCTTCACCCGTATCTTCTACCTCTTTATAAGCATTGATAAGTTCAATGGTTTTTTGAGGATTATTTTTAATGGCGCCGCGCACGTAAATTGCACTGATATTGGTGCGGGCAGACATTAGGTTATCGACAAGGTCAGGAATACCTTCTTGATCTAAATGAGCTAACGTTTCGAGAATATTCAAGCCTGAAGTATCCCAGAAATTATTGACTTTAGTAGGTTTACCATGCTTAATGGTTAACCAACCATCTCGAGCCAAGCGCTGTAAAACTTCTCTTAATGTTGTTCTTGTAACACCAATTAATTCTGATAGTTCACGCTCTGCAGGCAGTATAGAGCCTGGGGGAAAACCGCCATTCCAGATAGATTCAACAATATATTGTTCAGCAAACCCCGCTGGACTCTGCGCTTTAATAACCATACAGCCTCTCACCCTATTCTTTAAATTTTTTATCAATATTAACTGATTGTACCAGAAGAATTGCTAGAGACAAACTATTGTGCTTTTAGTATAAAATTATTACGAAATGGATCAATAACCCCTTATATAATCTAAGATACTATATAAAAATCAATAAATTCAAAATGCTATCATTTTTATAAAATGTTGCTAGAATGAACAAATTATTACAACTTGAAACAACTAGATGAGAAAAGCATGAAACAACTATTACTATTATTCTTTGCAATGCTCTTTCCGAGTATTGCCTTAGCCTCTGGATCTTCAGAAGAAGTACTTGATTTAACTAGCCATTGGGTTGGTTACACCGCGCTCGTTATTTTTGTTATCGCTTATACATTAGTTATTTTAGAAGAAAAGTTACATTTAAGAAAATCTAAACCTGTATTGCTCGCCGCGGGTTTAATTTGGATTTTTATTGCCGCTTACTACAGCTCTCAAGGCATGCCTCACTCAGCTGAGGTTGCCATTCGTCATAACTTTTTAGAATATGCTGAGCTATTTTTCTTCTTGTTAGTCGCCATGACTTATATTAACGCAATGTTAGAACGGAATGTTTTTGAAGCGTTGCGTGATTGGTTAGTTGCCAAAGGCTTTAGCTATAAGTCACTCTTTTGGTTAACCGGTATTTTGGCTTTCTTTATATCTCCCATCGCCGATAACTTAACAACTGCACTGATCATGTGTGCTGTTGTCCTTGCTGTCGGTAAAGATGAACCTAAATTTATTGCCATGAGCTGTATTAACATTGTTGTTGGTGCAAATGCGGGTGGCGCTTTTAGCCCGTTTGGCGATATCACGACATTAATGGTTTGGCAAAAAGGTATCGTACAATTTGCAGAATTTTTTGATTTATTTGTGCCTTCTGTTGTTAATTTTATTGTGCCTGCTTTTATTATGCAATTCTTCTTACCAACAGGAAACCCAGCAACAAGTACCGCGGAATTAACACCAATTAAAAAAGGCGGTTTAGTTATTGTTGGCTTATTTATTCTTACTATCGCAACAGCAGTATCATTCCATAACTTTTTACATTTACCACCGGTATTTGGCATGATGACAGGTTTAGCTTACTTGAAAATATTTGGCTATTACCTGAAAAAATCTGGACATTCCGATCTTGATCAATCTGATATGCCAACCAGTAATGTGATTGAAGATAATTTTGATATTTTTGATAAAATTGCCAAAGCAGAATGGGACACGTTATTTTTCTTCTACGGCGTTATTTTAGCCGTAGGTGGTTTGGGCTTTATTGGCTACTTAGGCATGACTTCAGAGTTTATTTATGGAGAACTTGGTGCCACTACAGCAAACGTACTCGTTGGTGTTCTATCTGCCATTGTTGATAATATTCCGGTGATGTTTGCCGTGTTAACCATGAACCCTGATATGCCACATGTACAATGGTTATTGGTAACATTAACAGCAGGTGTAGGTGGTAGTTTGCTTTCTATTGGTTCAGCCGCTGGTGTTGCTTTAATGGGACAAGCAAGAGGCTATTATACTTTCTTTAGCCATTTAAAGTGGACCCCTGTTATCGCACTAGGTTATATCGCGAGCATTTACGTACACTTATGGATTAATGGCTAAATAGTGATTTAATCAAGCGTATTAATAGTTACATCGTAAAAGGCTTCTTTCATTGAAGCCTTTTTTATTACACACTAACAAATCATTACTTTATTATTCATCAAAAATCTCACCAAACATAAAACGATAAAAACAGGGCAGCTTAGTTTATATCCAATATGAGAAGATACTATGTGATCCATACATAGTTTGAGTATTTAATAATTGCTCAGCAAAAATCATCAAACATAAGATACTCAATGGGATGGTGTCATTATTTGCGCTTGTCACTAAAAGCAAAGTGGCATTGTTGAGCTTAATCAATAAACACAAACAACAGCTTAGTAGCCATTATTTTATATTTTATTCTATATAAGAAAGTAACCATCTAGCGATAATATAAAAGCCTAGAGTAACGCAGAATGTAGGTCTTTTAAAATAGATCTTTGGAACAGGTGATCTCTATATGATCACTGTTTTATACAAAATAATATAAATTTTATCTAAGTACCTACATATACGCCCTAATAAGAATAAAAAAAAGAGCAGTGTTTTCAAACACTGCTCTTTTAAGAAAAACGGTAGCTAATAAACTCACCTAAATGAATTTACTGAATAATAATCGGTATCGCCAACAACGGAGTAACAAGGCCACTAGGCGCTTCGGCTTCTATAAATAATGTACCTGATTTCGGTTCTTTTTCACCTTTTACTCCCACCGATAACGATACACCACCATTGTGATTATCACTTGGCCATGTCCATGATCCACCACTAACAACAGAGCCTGCTGTAGCCGTTGCCGTAATAACAGTTCCTGCTGGCATCGGCTGATTATGAAAATCTGCAACATTAAAGCTTACTGAGCCAGTGTTTTCACCTGCTATCACTAAACGTGAGTCAGTCGCATCAAAATCAGGGTTAGGTACTTCAGGCGTATTTGGATCATTATCATCATCATAAGTTGGGCTTACTGCATCATTAGTTGCTGTGATCACCGCTTTACCTGAACTTGTTGACATAACTAAAACAAGCTGACGGCGTACTGAAAGTGATTTTTGCTCTGAACACGCGGCATGAGCAGGAACTGCACAAAGTACACCATTATATTGACCATCTTTGGCTGAAAAAGCACCATCATTGTTAAAGTCAACAAATTCTTCTAAAGCACCACTGTCGTTAACATCTCCACCTTCTGCTGGATTATAGAGACCGTCTTCATTGTGATCAACAAAGGCTTCTTTTAAATCATACACTTCACCACTAATGTTAGTACCATTAAAAGCACTCACTTCACTTTCATCAAAACGGCCATTACCATTTAGATCAGGGAAAGACTCTTCACCAATAACCGTCGCTAAAATCGTTGCTCGACCACCATATTTTTGCCCCATAGTATTTTGCGCTTCAGGCTGATGCGTTGGGTTATTTACATCTCCTAATACATGTCCTTCGGGACGAGGATTTTGACTGCGCCATACAACCGTACAAATACCATTTTGGGTAGCACATGAGGGTTCGATTGAACCACCTTCTGTGGTAAAACTCACCGCAGTGCCATCAGGTACAGGGTTGTTAAAAGCATCCGCTAAGCGAGCCGTTATGGTAACCTCAGTACCGCTAATGTCCCACCCTTCGGGGTTAAGTACAGATGCAGATAAATCAAAACTGTCTTGATCAGGCACCCCCGTTGAAATAACGAGTAAACTCGACTGAGAAGAAATAACAGGATCACTATCGGCTATAGTCGCTTGTACTCTTACAGTCGTAGCAACAGTACCTGAATTAATTACCGTTTGTACAATGCCTTCGCTATTTGTGGTTGCACTGGTCGGAATTAATTGAATACCACCAACATCGGTATTTAAAGCAAAATTAACAACCTGATTATTAACAGGGTTACTATTCGTATCAAGTACTTTAAAGCGAACAGTTGCGCTTTCTGAACCACCTAAGGCACCCGTGCCTAAAATACCGATATTTTCAGGTGATACAGAAACAAATTCAATGCTGCCTACCTCAGCAGGTAACACGTTGACTGAAGTTGTTGCCGATAAATTAATGCCACCCGCATTAGCCGTTACATTAATAGGATCATCTCCCACACAGCCTTTAGCTAAATAAGTACTGGTTGCGGTACCGTTAGAGGTGCTAATTGGTGAGCTCAATATTGCTGTACCTTGCGTAGTACAGCTTGAAGAAAAATTAACATCAACTGGTTCTGTAAATGGATTACCTTGATCGTCAATAATATTAACGCTGACAACCGTTGTACCACCAGCTGAAATTTGAGCAAGGCTAATATTTGCTTCACCTTCTACAAAAGGTGTACCACTACCCATTTTTAACGAAGTAGCTCCAACAACTAATAAAACTTGACCACTTTCACCTGAAGAGAGGGTTGCGGTTACTGTGCCAGCTCCCAGAGTACTTCCTGCTAATATATCAACTATTGCTTGATTATTTTCATTGGTAATAGCACTCGGTATAGGAATATCACCAACTGTTGAGCTAAAGGTAACAATAACAGGAACAGAAATTCCATCAATGGTTGCAATAACACGACCAGGTTTAGAAGAGGTTATGGTTTGCGTTGGCGCCCCATTTGCATCAATTAAACTGACATCAACACTAATATCGCCAACAACACCAATATCATCACCTTGCGTGGTAAAGCCTATTTCTTGGCTTTCACCAGTAGATAAGCTTGCAGTAATAGTACCTGCTCCACGAACACTGCCTGCGGTTAGTGTAATACTCGCAACACCCGCACTATCAGTTAATGCAGTACCAGAGCTTGGAGAAAAAGCACCTAACGTTGAGGAAAAAGTAACAACTTTACCCACAACAGGATTATTCGATTGAGTTACCGTTGCTGTAACCGTAACGGGATTTTGACCTGTAACATTCTGATTAGAAAGAGCAAGAGCGATAACAATAGGATCGGGCACTGTGGTACCACCATCTCCGTTACCGTCATCACTCAACGTACCTCCGCCACAACTAACAAGTGATACAAGCAATACAAAAAAACTAAAGCGTCGAAGTAGCTCCATAAAAGCTCTCTCCCTGATTGAATTCTATTATAAACAAATAGTAAATGAACAAACTTACTCACTATATAACATATTAACTGATAAAATATCTAGTCGTCACGAACAAATGTAAAAACTTTATTAGTTAAGTGTTTAAATATGGTGATTAATGATACAAAATCACCCTAATAATCAGTTTTAACTTTTCATGGCCTAACGAAAGCGTGTATTGTTAGCACACGTTTTTAATTCAGCATATCGTATCAAAACTATATTAGTTAACGGCTATTACACATTAAAAGGTTGAAATAGCCGTTTATTATTTATAGATACAAAATTAATATCGCCTAGTTAACCCATGTAACCAAGTGATAACATAAAAAAATGATAAATATGCATTGTTCTTAGTATTCAATCTAATGATTAGTTCTTAAGAATAAATCAATATTTATATAGAGGAAGAATGTCATACAATTGTCTATTTATAACCTCGTGAGTATTAGAGACTGTTGAACTTTGAATATTTTTTACAACTGTGTGTTAAGCAAAAAACTTTTCGCTTGAGCAAAATTAAATTTGAAAGTTCAATAGCTTCTATCAAAATATAAAAATAAGTAAAACAACTATAAAAGTATCCTGCGGAGAAAGTTATGAATCTATCGGTAAAAATCCTTATATCAATGCTAATAGCAGCTGTTGTAGGGATTATTATGAACAAGTTCTTTTTAGATAATGAATTTGTTCAAGCTTATATTATTGGTCAATATGGTTTTTTTGATGTCGGCGGCACTATGTTCATCAAAGCCTTAAAAATGCTTGTTGTACCGCTCGTGTTTTGTTCGCTTATTGGTGGTATTGCAGGTATGGACGACATGAAAACCTTAGGTAGAACAGGTGGTAAAGCTGTTGCTATGTTCATGATCACCACCGTTATCGCCATTGCTTTTGCGTTAACCGCAGCCAGTGGACTAGAAATAGGTAAAGGCTTTGATGCCAGCGTTGCAAATGTGGTCGAAGTCTCTGTTAATGATGCGCCAAGCTTTGGGCAAGTACTGATCAACATTATTCCTAGTAATATTTTAGGTGAAATGGCTTCTGGTAATATGCTTGCCGTTATTTTTATCAGTATTGTTATCGGCATTTCAATTGCACATTCAGGTGAAGAAGGGAGCCGTATTGCAAAGTGGATCAGCGATTTAAATGAAGTGATCATGAGCTTAGTAAACATTGTAATGAATGTGGCTCCTTACGGCGTTTTCTGTTTACTTGCAAAAACCTTTGCTGAACAAGGCTTTGATGTGTTTGAACCGATATTAGGTTACTTTTTAACGGTTGCTGGTGTGCTTATTCTTCACTATGTAGGTACTTTCAGCGGTATCTTTTTTCTTGCGCGTTTAAACCCTATTATTTTCTTAAAGAAAATGAAAAATACCATTTTATTTGCCTTTAGCACTGCAAGTTCAAATGCAACCTTACCTATTACTATGTTAGCTGCAGAAGAACGTTTAGGGGTTTCAAACTCAATCGCCTCATTTGTTATTCCTTTAGGGGCAACAATTAATATGAACGGTACAGCGATCATGCAAGGTGTTGCAACCGTCTTTGTTGCTAATGCTTATGGTCATGACTTATTTTTCGTTGATTATTTAACTATTATTGGCATGTCTGTGCTTGCTTCAATTGGTACTGCAGGTGTACCCGGGGTTGGCTTAGTTATGCTAGCCATGGTTTTTACTCAAGTCGGCTTACCTGTTGAAGGTATTGCACTTATTATTGGTGTAGATCGTTTACTTGATATGATGCGTACCGCCGTTAATGTAACAGGTGATGCTGCTGTTACCGTCGTTGTCGCTAAAAGTGAGAAACAACTTGATATGGACGTTTATAATGACCCTGATGCAGGAACTTATGAACCGATTGATTTAAGTAGTCATGAGCATGATCATGGTCATATTGACAAAGCATAGTTAAATACGTTCTTTTAGAGATTAAAGGCACTCAATTGAGTGCCTCTTTATCATTAGCCTAAATAGGCTATAACTATACTAAATACTAAACTTTAAGCTAAAAGCTAACTAGGAAATATGCGATTATTTTGCCAAAGCTTGCCCAGCGTTGTTTCTATTGTTAAAGCGGCGGCTTTTGATAATTTTTCAGCCAGTGACTTATGAGTAACGTATTTAATAGCAATAATTTTTCGTGATTTACTGGCGTGCTGTAAATAATCGTCACTCGTTAAAATCTCATCAACTAAACCAAGTTCTTTCGCTTTAGTACCAAACCAGTGTTCACCGGTTGCCACTTTATTAATATCTAAATTAGCACGGCGCTCACTAACATAATGCTTAAACAAATCATGAGTTTCTTCGAGTTCTTCAATAAATTTTTGACGCCCTTTGTCTGTATTTTCACCAAACATGGTTACCGTACGTTTGTATTCACCTGCAGTAAATTGTTCAAAATCAACATCATGTTTTTTCAATAGCTTATTAAAATTAGGCACTTGGGCAATCACACCTATTGAGCCTAAAATAGCGAAAGGGGCTGAAATTATTTTATCTGCAACACAAGCCATCATATAACCACCACTTGCAGCAACTTTATCAACCGCAATAGTTAAGGGAATATTATGATTACGCACACGATCAAGTTGTGAGGCTGCAAGACCATAACCGTGAACCATACCTCCTCCACTTTCTAGACGAACAAAAACTTCATCTTTATCATTTGCCACCATTAAAATAGCCGTTATTTCTTCTCTTAATGAATTCACTTCTTTGGCATCAATGCTGCCTTTAAAATCAATAACAAAAAGCTTAGGTTCACTATTTTCTGTTGTATCACCTGCTGACTTTTTCTCTGCTTTAGCTTTTTCCTTTGCCGCTTTTTTCGCTTGTTTTTCTTTTGCTTTTAATTGTTCTTTCGTTAATAAGCTATGATTAATTTCATCCTCTATTTCTTCAAATTGTTCGGATAAATCAGTAACTTCTAACTCTCCTTTTTTATGCTTTTGCTTAATAGCCGTTGACGCTATAGCCGCAATAATTGCAACCACAGCTATTACAAAAGTTATAGTTTTAGCTAAAAACAAGCCATATTCATACAAAAATTCCAAGTGTAAACTCCCATCATCTGATCAATCGATTTAACTAAAATGATTTTACCTTATCTATTTTCAAGTGAACATAAAAAAGCCCTCAACAGAGGGCGTTAAAATGTAAAAGGTTATTTAACCTAAGTTCAGCTTAGGCTTAATTGCTACTAATCGTCATTTCAGCAATAACATTATTACTAATGTCTGCATCTGTAAATAATAACGGACGCAACGCTGTAGTCTCTGAATACACTCTATTTTGATCATCTAAATGCGCAGACATCGTATTTGATGACTGTGAATAGGTTAAAATACCTCGTCCAACGGGACCATTTTCCGTAAAGTTAACCACAAACATCCAACTAGAACCATAATTAATGTGATACCCAGCTGAACTTAATCCCGAAGCTAACGGTTGCCCTGTTTCAACGTCTAATACCGGTGTATATTGATGAATTGGCATCAAGGTATCATCTAATTTTGCCGAGGCAAAAACATTAAAGCCCCCTTCTTGGTTTTTCGCGCCTGCCCATGGAAATTTCTCACCACTTGCAGAACCATCAGCTAAGGTTTTTTCAGTAAATTGCAAATCCCCCATACTCGCATCTAACGCAAAGTTAGCGCTTTCAATATTTGCTACTGCGGCTGCAAAAATCTTTAAAGCACTACCATCTGTTGTTAATTGGTTAGGTGTATTCACCGGATCAGCAGCATCAAAAGGTTGAGTAAAGTGTTGTGCTTGATCAAATTTAAATGCAAACTCTCTAAATAAATGTCCTGCCGTGCTGTCTTGGTTCATTCGCATATCCCAACCCGCTAATGCAGTACAACCAGCAGAGATATCAACCGCAAGCCCATTATCAAGCATCACCGGCGTATTACCTTGCGCTTGACATTGACTAAGTAAATCACTCAAGGTTATTTCAGCTAAATAAGCACGATTACTCAACAGGGCTGCTTCTACTTCAGCGGGACTAAACTTACCATCTTCACCCGCACTATCACTTAATAGCGTTAAACCCATTCGAGTTCTCAAGGTAAGTGGGCTAAAATCATCTCCATATAAAATAGAGTAACCCGACATTGGTTCTGCAGGGTTAGTTAACCAGTAACTATCGTTAGAGTTTTGCACATAATCACTACGCAATAGCTTTGGTGCTTGCTCGTAGCTATTTAGACCATTAGGTTCAAATAATGAAGTATTACCCGGTAAAATATCAAAACCAACAGCTTTACGCGTACCCACTAAAACAGGATCTGTTCTCATGAGCTCTAACGCTGTTTCATTTAAGTTAAACACCCGCGTTTTATCAATATAAAAAGCATTACCTTGATCATCTGCATACATGGTATTAACCCACGGTATGCCGTCATAATCTTTGTAGGCTTGTTGAAATTCTTCTAGGTTGGTTGCCATATTAATTGCCAACCAGTGATCAATTAAATCAACATTCTCGGCTGCAGAATCACGTAATGTAAATGCCGTACTATCAGTCCAAGACATAAAGTTATAGGCAGGTGGCGTTTCGATCATTAAACCATGATGACTATAATAAAAGTCTTTAGATAAAAGTACTGAACTACTGCCAGCTTTAACCTCAACATAAAAGGTTTTTTTCTCTATATTTTTTACTTCACCGTCAACAAGGTACTGTTGTCGATCACCTTCAGCTAACTCAAGTTTGTAAACAAGAAAACGACGTGAGGTAGAAACAGTATGAGTCCAAGCTAAATTGTCATTAAAACCAATATTAACAACACCTGGCAGCCCTTGTAAGCCAGAGCCGATAACATTTAATACCCCCGGAATGGTCACATGAGACTGCCAAAAACGTAGGTTGCCCGTGTAAGGAAAGTGAGGGTTAGCCAATAAAATACCTTGACCATTTTCTGTTTTATCTTTGCCTATTCCCCAACCATTAGAGCCTAAATCTCCTTGTTTTCCATCAGGAATTTTTAAACTAGCGGCTTTTTGCGCTAAGTTTGCTTGAATTGCATTAATCGGTGCGCTGTTACTACTTACCCCCACATAAGGTAAATATTCCCCTGCATCACCAGGATTAGCAAAAAACGCAATATCTAAAAACTCTGTACCACTTGCTAACTGTGATGTAGCAAAAATAAAAGCAACTAATTCTTGAGGTTCAATAGGATTAACCCAAGGCTGCCCTGCACATTCAGGTGCTAAATTTTCAACGCCTGTATCTGCTAAATATTTATTATAACCCGCAACATAACCTTCTATTAAGGC
>WFQC01000077.1 GCA_015487235.1 Alteromonadaceae bacterium | reverse complement strand
GTATGCCAGAGCACAGTTTAACCACTCGGCTTGCTTTTGTTGACTTTGATGGTGAACAGATTTTTAGTAACTCAACACAAAAATATCAGTTTGATCAGGTAAAAGAGGGCATTAAGCAATTATGTTTATGGCTACTTGCTTTGTAATTTAAAGATCAAAATCACTAAAATCATCAACATCAATTGCTGAATTATCAAGTTGGTTATTACGAGGCGTATCAAGTAATGATGGCTGTTGAACCTCAGGCTCAGTAGGTTTTACTTGCTGAGCTTCAAGTGTGATAATTTGTTTCGCTTTAGCTTCTTTTTTAGCGTCTTTACGGCGTTTTCTTTGTATGCAGCGCTTGATCACTTTCTGTTTTTCATCCACCGATAAATTGGTCCACTGCAATCTTTCGTCTCGTGTACGAAAACAGCCCAGACAATAGCCTTTATTGTCTGATTGACAAATGCCGATACAAGGGCTTGGAATATCAAAAAAGTCTAATTGCATAATAAAAAGTATAGCGCTTTAAACAGTAAGCGCATCAATATTGATGCGCTTGTAACGCTAAAAATTAAGCAAGTTTGTCAGTGGCAATATGATAATCAGGATCTTCAATAACATTCACTTCAACTAAATCTCCTGCCTTTTTCAATAATTGTTTACATTCTTCATTAAGGTGTTTCAGATGTAACACTTTACCGCGAGATAAATAACGTTCAGCTAAGGTATCAATGGCTTCAATAGCAGAGTGATCTGCTACTCTTGAGTTTTTAAAATCAATCACCACCTCTTTGCTGTCATTATCAACATGAAATTGCTCTAAAAAGTTAGCAACTGAACCAAAAAACAAGGGGCCTGATACTTCATAAACCGTAACACCATTTTGTTCTTCACGACGATTAACCATAACGTGTTTTGCATGCTCCCACGCAAAAACCAATGCTGAAACAATTACCCCAACCACAACAGCAATAGCAAGATCGGTTGCAACGGTTACTGCTGACACCAAAACAATCACAAAAGCATCAGCCTTAGGTACTTTACGCATAATACGAAAACTTGACCATTCGAACGTACCAATAACCACAATAAACATAACCCCGACTAATGCTGCTAGCGGTATTTGCTCAATTAAGTTTGAACCAAACAAAATAAACCCAAGTAAGCCTAATGCTGCGGTGATACCTGAGGCTCGCCCTCGACCACCTGAGTTTACATTAATCATTGATTGACCAATCATGGCGCAACCACCCATACCCCCAAAAAATCCGGTTACGGTATTTGCTGTACCTTGAGCAATACACTCTTTATTTCCTCGACCTCGAGTACCCGTTAATTCATCAATTAAGGTTAGAGTTAGTAAAGATTCAATCAAACCTATTGCTGCCAAAATAGCTGCATAAGGAAAAATAATTTTAAAGGTTTCCCATGTAAAAGGAACTTCTGGAATAGAAAATGTAGGAAGCCCGCCAGCAATCGTTGCTGTAGGGTCATTGGTCATATCGCGCACAAAATCAACCACAGTACGCGCATCTAAGTCAAAACTTTGCACTAAGGCAGTCACAACAATAATAGCAACTAACGAAGAAGGCACCGCTTTAGTTAATTTCGGCAAAAAGTGAATAATAGCCATGGTTAAAATAATAAGCGCTCCCATGGTAAAAAGTTGATGCCCTTGCATCCATACCAATACGCCATTTTCATTGGTCACTTGAAATTGTGTGAGCTGCGCCATAAAAATAACAATTGCGAGGCCATTCACAAAGCCAAGCATTACTGGATGAGGCACCAAGCGAATAAATTTACCGAGTCTAAATATGCCCGCAAGTATTTGCAAAATACCTGTTAGTACAACGGTAGCAAATAAGTATTCAATACCATAAGTTGCGACCAGGCTAACCATAACAACAGCCATAGCACCTGTTGCCCCTGAAATCATGCCGGGGCGACCGCCAAAGATAGACGTAATAAGCCCCACCATAAAGGCTGCATATAACCCCACTAAAGGCTCAACACCAGCAACAAAGGCAAAAGCAACAGCTTCGGGGATCAAAGCCAATGCAACGGTTAACCCTGATAATATATCATTTTTTAAGCTAGTAACTTTACTTGCATGTATCTCAAACATTGTGTATCCACATAATAATGCCTTAAAAACTGTAGCGTTCTAACAGTTTTATCCGCAAAGAAGTTAGTCATTTGATCATTAACCTGAACTCAGCCTAGAGCCTATCGATCTTGTAAATGTAATGCTTAATTCACCCTAAAGTTTTTTTGGGTAAAATGCGAAGATCGATAACGCCAAATATATAATAGCTGAAGACGATAAATTTGAATTCAAAAAGGCCGTGCATACTAATGATTTACCCTGTCAAAGTCAATAATTGTTCACTTTATCAACAGAATAAATTTAAGATTTATTGAGCGTTACGCTGCGTTTTACTCAATTTATGCTAAGTTAATTTAGTGCTTTACCCATCAGCGAGAATTAAAAGACTTTAGCTTTTTTTAATAGGAACGACCACTTCAAAACAGCAGCCTTGCTCTTTATCGAGTAGCTTGATTGTGCCATTGAGTTTGGCATGGATCAGATTAAACACAATATTTAACCCTAAGCCCGAACCTCCCTGACCTCGCTTGGTTGTCACAAAAGGATCAAAAATTTTATTTCTTACTTCTGTACTTATACCCTTACCATCATCACAATAAACCAGTGTTAATTTACCAGCATCTTCTGAAAACTTAATGCTAATATGCCCGTCTTTACGTCCTTCAAAACCATGATAATGAGAATTCATCATAAAATTAGTCAATATTTGATTCCACGCACTGGGAAAGGTAATTAAGCGTAAATTTTTACCTAGCTCAATGTCTATTTGATAATTTTTACCCTTAAACATGGTTTGTACTGTTCTAACAACATTTTGTACATGCTCAAATAAATTAATCTCTACTTCAACATCACTATGTTGCTCCACAGCAACCGATTTAAAGCTTCTGATCAGCTCAACAGCCTTATTAATACTGCGCTCTACTATCGTTTGGTATTCACTCAGTAAAGCGAGCTGTTTAGATAGTTCATCTTTGGTTAATTTTTGCTCTTTAAGCCCTGATTTTATATGTTCTACCGACTCAGCCATCGCTGAAATTGAGGTAACACAAATACCTAATGGTGTATTGACTTCATGAGCAACACCCGCTACTAATTGCCCCAACGAGGCCATTTTTTCAGCTTGTACGAGCTGATCTTTCGCTAAAGTTAAATCATCAAGCGATTGCTGAAGCTTTTTATTACTTTCAACCAATTTTTCTGTACGCTCAAAAACTTTGATCTCTAAATCTGCTGACAAGTTAATCAACGCATTTTCAGCTTCTTCTCTGCGTTGTATATCTTGCTGTAAGATCAAACGCGTTTGATTAATAGAATCAACCAGAATATCTAGCTCATCTTTCATTTCTGGTCGATTAGAAAGTTCTAATGGCTTAGCTAAGTTACTACTAGACATGCTTTGGTAAAAGTCGGTAATTTGCAGAATATGACGCGTGATCACCTTATGCACAATGAAAATAATAAAGAAAGACACTAAGAAAATTAAAATTGATTGAGTAATAACAATAAAACCTGCTCTTTGTTTTAACCGCATGTAAATATCTTGATAATCAGCAAATACCTCTAAGGTACCAATTTGAGCATCACCATATAAAATAGGTAATGTCATCGACTTTTCAGCCTTAACGTGCTCATCTCCCGCTTGATAAATTTTACCTAATTCAGTAGTTATTTTGGCAAAACGAATATCAGGCAATTTAACAATACCTTGAATCTGTACCTCAAGTAATGCTTCATTAAAGTCCCATAAGCTATTGGCTATAGAGTCGACATAACTTGACTGAATATTGTCAAAACGGCGATCTAAATCGGCTAAATCACGACGAAAATCACTATAAAGCTGCACAGCGACAGCCATAATAGATAAAATTGAACTCGATATAAGAATATAAACAAGCAGCCTTTGCCCTAGTTTATTACTAAATGCTTTTCTGCCTAACTTTTTCAAATTAAGTGCTCAGTGTTAATAAGAAACCCGTAACTAAACAAGTCCTGTGTTTAAGGTAGTTAGCATAGTTGCCCTGCTATAATTATTTAAGCAGTTATACCAATAAAGTCAAACGAATATTGAGGTCTGTTTTTCTTTCTAGATTGTTTTTACAGCAATTTGTCTGCTTATTCTAGCGAAGGCATACTTATTAGCCATGATTTTTTGTATGATAGCGATTATTGTAAAAAAATAGATCTTAATCATGTTCGCTTATTACACATCGCCTATCGGAATTATTGAATTACGCGCTAATGACAAAGCGCTAACCCACTTATATTTTACTTCCGAAGAAAAAGCGCTTAACTTTACCAATCAGCAACCAAGCAATAATATTTTATTAGCCGCTATTGAGCAATTGCAGCAATACTTTGCCGGAGCTCGTCGCTCATTTGATTTGCCTCTTGCTCCCCAAGGTACTCCTTTTCAACAACAAGTATGGCAAGCATTACAAACAATTAATTATGGCGAAACTCAAAGCTATGCTTGGTTAGCACAAAAGATAAATAACATTAAAGCCGTACGTGCTGTGGGAGCAGCAAATGGTGCCAACCCTATTTCTATTATTATTCCTTGCCATCGCGTTATTGGTAAAAATGGTACCTTAACAGGCTATGCGGGAGGATTACCCCGCAAAGAGAAATTATTAACTTTAGAAAGCACTAACTTGGCTTCTACATATTCAGAGAGCAACAACTAAATGGAATTAATTGTAGTAATAGCCATTGTCTTTTTAGGCTGGATCTTTTGGAGCTTATTCAAAGCAAAACGCTTTAATCAATTTAAATTCATGTTAATGCATGAAATAAAGCCCAAAGTAATTAGAGCGTTAGAAAAAGAGTTAACAGAAAACCGTTCAGCACAAACGCCTAATAATAAAGTTCATATTGAAGCAAGTATATATTATTGGACACAATATCCCGTACGTATATTACAGGCAGCCCTTAATTATAAAATTATTGATGAACAATGGTTAAAAAAAACAGGTAACTGGCGTAATAGTCAGCACCTGTTTTTTATTGAAGCAAAGTATAAACAAACTGTAAATAACACATGCCGCAACGAAGCATCACAAGATGATACTTTTCAAGAAGATGATAAAACCTAGATATTGAAATAAATTAAGCATGACAGAGTGACTAGTCAATGCGCTTAAATTGTAAATCCCACACACCATGACCTAAACGCTGCCCTCTATTTTCAAACTTAGTTAACGGGCGATCATCGGGACGTGGCACATAATCACCTGTTGGCGATAAATTTTCAAAACCCGCAGCACTATTCATATCATCTAGCATACACTCAGCATAATTTTGCCAATCGGTTGCCATATGAAAAACACCACCGATAATTAACTTCTGACGAATATTTTCAACAAAATCAGCTCGTACTATACGACGTTTATGATGTTTCTTTTTATGCCAAGGGTCAGGAAAAAATAACTGTACCGTTGTTAACGATTGATCAGGAATACAATCAGCTAAAATTTCAATTGCATCATGTTCATAAACTTTTAAGTTATCAACGCCTTGCTCCTGAGCTAAAGCAATACAAGCACCAACTCCAGGACGGTGAACTTCAATGCCTATAAAATTTTTTTCAGGCGCATTTTTGGCCATTTCTACTAATGACTTTCCCATACCAAAACCAATTTCTAACACTAAAGGTTGCTCTTTAGTAAAGACTGTTTTTGGATCAATCATACCGTCAACATGATTTAAGCCCATCGTTTGCCAATACAATTCTAGTGCTTTAGCTTGCCCTTTGGTTAAACGACCTTCTCGTTTAACAAAACTACGCACTTTACGAATATACTTACCTTCTTGCTTAGCTTGTTCAATGGTTTTATGGTTTCTTTCGGTTTTATCATTCATATTACTTTGGCGCTTATTTTCTCTTTATTAAATCGAAATATATAGGTTTAAATTTTTATTCACTAAATGAGCTTTAGGCAAAGCCGTCAAAAGTATTTTTACCTGAGCTTATGCTAATAAGTGATGGAAAAAATAGTGCAGACAATGCCGCATAAGACGCATTTATGACGATTAAAGTTATTCAGCCCACCATACATCATACAGCTCACTAACCGACACGGCC
>WFQC01000076.1 GCA_015487235.1 Alteromonadaceae bacterium | reverse complement strand
CTTTTAAACTCGCCCTTCGGGAGCTTGCTCGATGCCCACTAACTGCGTTAAATTTATTTGATTTAGAATGACTAGATCTAAATAAATTTGCCTTGTTATTGAACATCGAGCATAGCTCTGAGTTGGGAAGAAATTTAATCAAATTGGTATAAATAATCAATTATCTTCAGAGGATCTAAATTATCAATAGCATGCTATTACTCAATCAGGTGTCTTGCGTTTGAAAATTTATTCTCACTGAATATTGATCACTAATTTATTTCAGATGGTGCAAATTTTTATAATTGAAATAAAGGTTAAAAATGAGACAAATAATGAAATTTTTAATAGCAGGGTTTTATATTATTAGCCTGCTAGCTTTTGCGGATAAACCAATAAATCACGAAATTAAGCTTTCAAAAACCGAGATAGACAGTACAGTGCAAGCAATTATTGATACATTAGCACAAACCCATATATACCCAGAAAAGATGCCTGCTATTACTCAAGGCTTAGCATATAAACTAACTTCTGGTGAACTCTATCAAATGAACTCACTAGAAGACTTTATAAGAATTCTGAATATACAGTTACGTAAAAGCACAAACGATAGTTATTTTGAAGTGAAAAACACGCCAAATCAAGGGATCACTGATTTGCTTGAGAAAAGTAGTAACTATTCGCGAGAAATTAAAGTTGAAATTGTTGATAAAAAAATAGGCTATTTATTCCTAAAAGGGGCTTTATTTTTATCTGATGTGAAATCAAGTATAGATCATGCGTTTAAATACTTAGCTGATGTAGAAACAATAATAATTGATATACGTGCGGTAGAGAAGGCAGATTTACCCCTAATACAATATTTGATCAGTTATTTTATTAAGCCAAATATCAGCCTTGGAGAAGCTTTTTATAACCAAGAAGCAAGGCCTCAGAAAATTTTATCAATAAAGCATCATGGTTATGCTCGGCTAAAAAACAATTTTCCTTTATATATTATAAATTCTGCATTTGTTTCAGGAGAATGGGAGTTTTTTAGCTATACGTTAAAGCACTTTAAGAAGGCAACTATTGTAGGTGAGGCAACAATGGGCGTAGCCAAAGTATCTAAACACATAAAGGTCAATAATTATGTCAGTATAACATTACCTTATATGGTTATTAAACACCCTATTAGCAAGGGAAATTGGGAGCAGCGTGGTGTGATACCCGATGTTAATGCCCGTGCTGATAATAGTTTGCACGTCGCCACTAAATTAGCGCAAAAACATATTGAGAATAATGTACTTAAACAATTTGATCTGAGGTAGTTTATTAAGGTTAAGCATTATAATAATAAAAAAGGGTGCCTAAGCACCCTTTTTAGCTAAATAATTAAACTTAATTATTTCTTAGCATTACGCTCTTTTACTTCAGCAATAACTTGCTCTGCCACGTTTTGTGGACAAGGCATATAGTGGCTAAATTCCATTGAGAATTGACCACGACCAGATGTCATTGTACGTAAGTGTCCGATATAACCGAACATTTCTGAAAGAGGTACATCAGCTTTAATACGAACACCTGTTGAGCTAGGCTCTTGATCTTTGATCATGCCGCGACGACGGTTTAAGTCACCAATAACATCACCCACGTGATCTTCAGGCGTAAATACATCAACTTTCATGATAGGCTCAATTAATTGAGGACCTGCTTTTGGAATTGATTGGCGGAATGCACCTTTAGCTGCAATTTCAAAGGCAACAGCTGATGAATCTACCGCATGGTAACCACCATCGAATAATTCAATTTCAACGTCAAGTACAGGGAAACCCGCTAGAACACCTTCGTTCATCATGGTTTTGAAGCCTTTCTCGATAGCTGGGAAAAATTCTTTAGGAACATTACCACCTACAACAGTTGATTTGAATACGAAGCCTGAGTTAGGCTCACCTGGCTTGATACGGTAATCAATTTTACCAAATTGACCAGAACCACCAGATTGTTTCTTATGTGTATAAGAATCTTCAACTTCTTGTGTGATCGTTTCACGGTAAGCAACTTGTGGCTTACCTACGGCAAGCTCAACACCGTAAGTACGCTTTAAGATATCAACTTTAATATCTAAGTGAAGTTCACCCATACCTTTAAGGATGGTTTCACCTGAATCTTCATCTGTTTCAACTTGGAAAGAAGGATCTTCAGCAACCATTTTACCGATAGCGATGCCCATTTTTTCAGTAGAACCTTTATCTTTTGGTGCTACTGCAATTGAAATTACAGGTTCAGGAAAAACCATTGGTTCAAGTGTACAAGGGTGCTTAGGATCACATAATGTATGACCTGTTTGTACGTTTTTCATGCCTACTACGGCAATAATGTCACCCGCTTGAGCGTGGGTTAATTCAGTACGATCATCAGCGTGCATTTCAACCATGCGGCCAATACGTTCTGTTTTACCAGTAAATGAGTTAAGTACGCTGTCACCTTTGTTAAGTTTACCTGAGTAAATACGAATAAAGGTTAGTGCACCAAAGCGGTCGTCCATAATTTTAAACGCTAAAGCACGGAAAGGTTCGTCAACAGAAACAAGTGCAACTTCACCTGTTGGTTTACCTTCTTCATCGGTTAAGGGTTGAGGTTCAACTTCAGTTGGGTTAGGTAAATAATCAACAACAGCATCAAGTACTAACTGAATACCTTTGTTTTTGAAAGCAGAACCACAGTAAGTTGGGAAGAAAGTTAAGTCACGAGTACCTTTGCGGATACATTCTTTAATTTGTTCTGTGGTTGGTTCTTCACCTTCCATATAAGCCATTAATAAATCGTCATCAGCTTCTAATGCTGTTTCAATTAATTCTTCACGATATTGTGCGGCTTTTTCTACCATATCTTCAGGGATATCGGTCACTTCATAATTTTCAGGAAGGCCTGTATCATCCCAGATATAAGCTTTTTGACTTAGTACATCAACAACACCAATGAAGTCATCTTCAATACCAATAGGTAAGGTCATAACTAATGGGTTAGCACCTAATACTTTTTTGGTTTGTTCAACTACACGGTAAAAGTCAGCACCCATACGGTCTAATTTGTTTACAAAGATAATACGAGCTACTTCAGACTCATTAGCATAACGCCAGTTTGTTTCTGATTGAGGCTCAACACCACCACTACCACAGAATACACCAACACCACCGTCAAGTACTTTCAGTGAACGATATACTTCAACAGTAAAGTCAACGTGACCTGGAGTATCAATAATATTTAAACGGTGATCGTTCCAAAAACATGTTGTTGCTGCTGATTGAATAGTAATACCGCGCTCAGCTTCTTGTTCCATGAAGTCAGTTGTTGCTGCACCATCATGTACTTCACCTGTTTTATGAATTTTCCCGGTAAGTTTTAAGATACGTTCTGTTGTGGTTGTTTTACCCGCATCAACGTGAGCAAAAATACCAATATTTCTGTATTTCGTTAAATCTGTCATTTGTTGTTTCTCTGGTTTATAAAAATCGGTTTGTAAATTTTGCGCGCGAGTATATCACTTTGTTTGATAAACAAACATAATAAATGCAAAAAAATTACACTTAGATATAGAAATTTGTCGTAAATTATTATCTAATTTGTGCTTTTTATTGTGTGCATTTATTGGTTAACTACTCATTCAGTGTAACTTTTTTCAAAATTAATCAGTACAGTAAAAAGTTGCTCTATTTTTTTCACCAAGGCAATAAGTAATTTTTCATCTTGCTCTTTTTGCCACTTCAGTAAATCGTCAGCTACTTCTTCAACATAAGGTTGAAAAGTATTGGCGCTGCTTCGAAAACCAGCTTCTTTGGTAAAAATAGCTTTAAAGCTGGCTTTACCTTTGCTTCGTAAATCGGCGAGAGTTGCGTCAGCTACTAAAGATCTTTTCAATATTTGTGAAATATTATCAATCAGTTGTTGTTCTATTTTTGTTGTCATGTAGTTCAATTAAGTTAGTTAGATTCTAGCGGGCTATTATGCCAAATTGATTAAGGTTTTGTTAGCTTCGCCAGCAATTTCTCTGACCATTTTTGGCAACAAATAACCTGGTAAAATGCTCATTAAGTCTCGATACAATTGAACGGCATCTTGCTCACTTACATTAAAGTGTGCGGCACCTTGCACAGGGTCAAGCAAATGCAAATAGTAAGGTTGAATATGACTATCGAATACTTTTTCATTCAACGCGACTAATGCCTCTACAGAATCATTCACGCCTTTGAGTAAAACACTTTGATTAAAAAGCGGAATTTGTGCCTGTATTAAAGGTGCTAGTGCATGTGTAAAATGAAAATCTATTTCATTACTGTGATTAATGTGCAGCACTATGGTTGTTTTTAAGCGGGTATTTTTTAAGGTGTTGACGAAGTTGTTAGTGATCCGTTGTGGAATAACAACGGGCAAGCGGGTATGAAAGCGCAGACGTTTTATATGGGCAATTGCCTCAAGTTGATTGATTAACCATGCCAAATGGTCATCATTAGCCATTAAGGGATCGCCACCACTAAAAATAACTTCATTAATTTCATTATGTTGTTGAATATAGTCTAGTGCTGATTGCCAGCGTGCTTTATTTGGGCTGTTGTCTTGGTAAGGAAAATGACGACGGAAACAATAACGACAATTAATAGCACAACCTGCTTTTACAATTAATAAAACACGATGCTTATATTTATGCAATAAACCTGTAGCTACAGTATCATGCTCTTGCAATGGATCAGCACTAAAGCCATCAACGTTAATAAACTCCTCACTAAACGGCATAACTTGTTTTAATAAAGGGTCATTAATATCTCCTTTTTTCATTTTGGCGATAAAAGGCCTTGGTACGCGTACAGGAAATAATTTACGCGCGGTAAAATGTTGTTGAAAAAGCTCACCATCAATGGCAAGCAATTCAAGCAAGTGTTTGGGGTCAGTGATGACATTAGCTAATTCTTTTTGCCAACAAGGATGCAAATCGTCGTTGTTTTGGGTTATTATCTGCGGCAATTCTATTTTCAATTGTTAATCTCTAAGTTAATTAAGATAATCTATTATGGCTAATTACAGTACAAACCAATTTAAAGCTGGGCTTAAAATAATGCTTGACGGCGAGCCTTGCAACATTCTTGAGAACGAAATTGTAAAACCAGGTAAAGGGCAGGCCTTTAACCGTGTTAAAATTCGTAAACTTGTGTCAGGTAAAGTGTTAGAAAAAACCTTTAAATCGGGCGATAGTGTTGAAGGTGCTGATGTCATGGACTGTGAATTAGCCTACCTTTATAGTGACGGTGAATTTTGGCATTTTATGAATAATGAGACCTTTGAGCAAATAGCGGCTGATGAAAAAGCGGTTGCTGATAACGAAAAATGGTTAGTTGAAGGTGACATTTGTACTATTACTTTATGGAATGGTACACCTATTTCAGTAACACCACCAAATTTTGTTGAATTAGAAGTAACAGAAACTGACCCTGGTTTAAAAGGTGATACTGCTGGTACTGGTGGCAAACCAGCTACATTAAATACGGGTGCTGTAGTTCGCGTACCGCTATTCGTACAAATAGGTGAAAAAATTAAAGTAGATACGCGCTCTGGTGAATATGTTTCACGCGCGGCAAAATAACCTTAAAAATAAAATTTGCTAAATATCAAATAGCTTTATTTAGCAAATCATAATATTATCGCCCTAATTATAAGTCATTATAATTAGGGTTTTTTATTTAATCACCCTAGTAAAATAATTAAAAAAATAATAGAGGAAGTACAATGGCATTTGATTATGGCTCAATTGATTTAGGGTTAAAAAATCCTTTCAAAAAACAAGGTACTGTTACTGCAATAAGAGGAACAATTCAAACATTATTGGGACTTTACCTGTTAGTGAGTGCTGCAGGTATTGTTAAAGATGATGTGGGTCAAGGTTGGATCTTAGTTATTTTTGGTATTTTATTGTTAGTGGGTGGCTTACGTGCTTTAGGCGGGGGAATTTATGCCACAATGCGTTATTTTGTGGGGCGTAATCATCCCACGTCATTAGCACCCAACTTTAGTAAATCTGAAAAAAGTACTGCACAAGAAGAATTAGGTTATGTTGCTTATCGTGCTAACGACCTAGAAGAAATGTTAGTTGGGCGTAAAAACTCAACATTTGTTGAACCACAAGGCTTTTTAGCGCGCTTATTACATACTTTGATACCCAAACTGCTATTTATGCCATACCCTATTCGTAATATTACGCAAACCTTATTTGCAGCTTGGGTTAAAACACTGGTGGCCTTAATTGCTTATGGTTTTATTGCTTTTGTTTCGTTAGCAGGTTTTGCCGGTGAAATTGGAGATCAAGTATTTCCTATTTATTCTGTGCTGTTAGCTTTGTATTTATTGGTTGTATGGCGTAATGCGGGTAAACCTATTGCTAGAAATGCAGAAAAGCATATTACGTCGCTTGGTAGTGGCGATTTGGTTAAAGTCATTGTATTTTCGTTACTATTACCCGTAACTATAGGTTTAGTTTTAACATGGTTAACTGATGCTACACAGTTAACCAGTGAAAAATTGTCACAATTTTTAATGCATTTACCCAGCTTTCATGCTGGATATTATTTAATGGGTATTTTTGTTTTAGCTATATTTTCCAGTGCGCTTATTTGGTTCATGCTGAAATTGCGTTTAAAGCAGGTAACACCATTAGTTGAAGTGTCAGAATTGCGTGAAAACTGGCAAGAATCTGTTCATCCTAATGAAATATTTATCAATCTTGATAATTTAGTTATGGCAAATCGCCGCTATAAAGAAGTACCGAATCGTATCTATCGTGAATTAGAACCTAAACTAAATGAACAGGTCGATGGTAAGGGTGAATTTAAAGGTGAAATGATCCAAGAAATTCAGCCTAAAGTTCGGGCGATGAACTTAGGTAAGTCATTTGATATGGCAAGACTATTGGCGCTTATTAGTGGTAATGTTTTTTATATTATAGCTATTGTGCTAACCGTATTATTAGCCTATTCGGTGATTGATATTTATAGTTTTATAAAATCTACGCAAATAGTTTCCTTAAAAGAAGCTTTTAGTGATAAGTATTTTAATGAGTTAGCTAATTTTACCATGGTAGCAATACACTTTTTATTAATAGGTTATTTGTTTAAATCTTTTGGACAATTACTTGCTAATGTTGCTAAGTTATTTTTTGCAGAAATTCAATTTGAATCATTATTAGTTTATTTTAAATGTGAAGGTACCTTTACAGAATCTAAAATATCAACAGGTACAGGCATTCATGACAGTACGCGTTCTGAAAACACACTGGTTAGAAGTAGTATTACGCCTTGGGTTATTGCATCGCGTATTGTTACGTCAACTTTTGCCGATACAGGAATGAAAAACCTTGAACATGCACGGGTTATTTTAGAAATGCATAAAGCCGATGATGAATTATTTGCGATAAAAAATGATTTAATTAGTTTCTTAAAAGACAGAGAATCTATTGCCTCAATAACTAGTGAGCGTGATTTAGGAAATGCCTCTCAAATTCATCAACTAAATCAACAAACAAGAGCAATACCTACTGATAATTTATTGCAAAAAGATGAAGATGCGGCGGGCTATTTGCGCCAAGAGCAAGATTTAAAGAAAAATGACAATAATAGCGATACTTAAATAAAAAAGCCCTGTAGTTATTATAATTACAGGGCTTTTTGTAAAGATAAATTTATAGCACTATTATTCATTTAGTGCTTTATTAAATATTTTATCAAGTTCAGCGATCACTCCCATATCATCGATAGTCGAGGGAACTTGATAAGCTTCACCATCAATCATCTGGCGCATAACTTTACGTAGTATTTTGCCTGATCGTGTTTTTGGTAAGCGTTCAACAATTAAAACGTGTTTAAGTGAAGCAATGGCGCCAATTTTACTTCTGACTTCAGCTTTTAATGTTAATTGTAGCGCCTCTTTATCAATAGCAATGCCATTTTTGGTGATCACTAAAGCAAGGGGTACTTGCCCTTTTAGTGCATCATGAATACCAAATACCGCGCATTCTGCGACATCGGGATGAGCCGAAACAATTTCTTCCATTTCGCCTGTTGATAAACGGTGCCCAGCCACATTAATAACATCATCGGTTCTGCCCATAATAAAAAGGTAGCCATCGTCATCAATATAACCACTGTCACCGGTTAAATAGTAGCCTTGGTAAGTTGATAAATAACCCGCTTTAAAACGAGCTGGATTACGCCAAATAGTGGTTAAGCATCCTGGGGGTAAAGGTAATTTAAGAGTCACACTACCCTCTTCATTACGAGGCATGTTTTGGCCTTTATTATCGAGTATTTCTACCTGAAAACCAGGAATAGGAACGCCTGCAGAGCCTGATTTTGTGGGTAGCTCTTCAAGCCCAATAGGAATACCCGCAATTGCCCAGCCTGTTTCTGTTTGCCACCAATGATCAATTACAGGCTTGTGTGTTTTTTCTTTTAACCAAGTATAAGTGGCAGGATCTAAGCGTTCGCCCGCTAAATATAAACGTTTAAGCGCAGATAAATCATATTGTTCAATAAGCGCAGCGTTTGGGTCTTCTTTACAAATAGCCCTAAAGGCGGTAGGAGCACTAAAAAGCACATTCACTTTATAGTCTTGACATACACGCCAAAAGGCACCCGCATCAGGTGTTTTGATGGGTTTTCCTTCATACATAATGGTTGTGCAACCAGCAATTAAAGGGCCATAAACAATATAAGAATGACCTACCACCCAGCCAACATCAGAAGCGGCCCAAAATACATCTCCGGTATTCATGCCATAAACTGTTTTCATACTGTATTTCATGGCTACCGCATGGCCGCCATTGTCACGTACCACGCCTTTAGGGGTTCCTGTGGTGCCTGAAGTGTATAAAATGTAGAGAGGGTCGGTTGCTTTTACTGGCACTGCGGCAATAGGGTTGGCGCTTTCCATCAAGCTTTGCCAACAAAAGTCGCGCCCAGCTTGTAAGCTACTCGAGAGCATTTCTCGTTGAAAAACAATACAAGTTTGTGGTTTTGCAGTAGCTTTGTTAATAGCTTCATCAACTAAAGGTTTATAGGGTAGTATTTTATCTACTTCAATACCACAGCTTGCGGTAACGATGACTTTAGGCTCGGCATCATCAATACGTATCGCCAGTTCATGAGCAGCAAATCCACCAAAAACTACGGAATGAATAGCACCTAAACGCGCACAAGCCAACATGGCAATAGCGGCTTGCGGGATCATTGGCATATAGATTAATACACGATCGCCTTTGCTTACTTGTTGCTTTTGTAATACATCAGCAAATTTAGCCACTTGTTGATGTAATTCGTGGTAAGTGAAACTTTGTTGAGTATTAGTAACCGGAGAGTCATATATTAAGGCAAGCTGTTCGCCTCGCCCTTGTTCAAGGTGATAATCTAAAGCAAGGTAGCTGGTATTTAATTCACCATCACTAAACCATTGATAAAACCCTTGTTTATTTGTCGACAATATTTGTGATGGCTTTTTAAACCAGTGAATATTATTTGCTTGTTGCTGCCAGAATAATTCTGGATGCTCTACAGATTTTTTATATTCATCATCGTAGTTCATTGTTATATATCCAAAGGTTTTTTAAATGTCTTTTAAGTTTAAACTGTCGACAAAATTCTGATATTAGACTTTTGGCTAACTTAACTCAGAGGGTACCTGTTTTATCTGTTAAGTTTAGGCGTATTTGAGCTTTTCGGTGAACCCGAAGGACAACGCTTGTTTGTCATTTCCACTACGTTGTCGTTTCAAGCTTAGGCATTTAATAATTTTTGGTTAAAATCATAATATTTTAGTGAAACTGACTAGCAAAGGTTTCTAGTAATATTTTGTAACATCTTTGCTAGACTTGAAATTGTTTTGTTTTCAATTGCAACTTGATGAATTTATTGTGTTTTTTCTTTTTGTTGTTTGTCTTTTTTAGTTTGGTTTTACCTTGGCGCGCTATTTGTAATAGTCAGTTACATCTTTGCAAAAGTTATTAACTAATCATTGGTTATTCTATAGCTAACCAACGTGTTATTAGCGCTGTTGAGCTATCAAAAGAGGATATATTGTGG
>WFQC01000075.1 GCA_015487235.1 Alteromonadaceae bacterium | reverse complement strand
GCAATATTTTTTTGATTTTGCTGATGTTGGTTGTTCGCCACTTGTGCAGGTAACCAAATGTCGCCATCTAACACACAGGCTATGGCATGGCTTATTGTGGTCAAGTTTGATGATTTAGGAATAAATGCCGCAGCGCCAAAATCGATCGCGGTTTGCATTATCTCAGGGGTATTGTCTGAAGATACCATAATAACAACTAAGTCAGGGTAATGGTTTTGCAACTGCGTTAACCCAGTGAAACCATCATTTCCCGGCATATGTAAATCAAGAAACACTATTTCTAAACTTTCATGTTCTTCAATGGCGTTAATTAGTTCACCAAAATTATCGGCTTCAAGCATATTAGGGCCAGCAATACATTCATTAATTGCCTGTTTTAATGCGGTACGAAATAAGGGATGATCATCGGCAATAATAACGGTGGGTTCTTGCATAATTATTACTCTAATTTAACCGAAAGAAGTGATCGCTAAGCGATCACAGTCTTATCTAAATGGCGATAACCTAAGCTAGCGTGTTTATTACAAGGGCTGACTAAAAATTATAACCTATGGTTAGTGCTATGGTTTGTGGATCATTATAGTAACCAATTAAGGTGTTGTCGCCGCCTAATCCTGGTAAATAACTACCATCATCTTGTGGTGTAACAAAGGCATAGTTACCTATAAGCACTTGTTCGTCTGTAATGTTTTTCCAATGTAAACCAGCAGTCCAGTTACCGTCTTCACTGTACCAATTTACTCCTAAATTAAGTAGACCATAACCGTCTTGTGTTAATAAATTATTGGTTACCGTTAAGTCATATTCACTGCGATAGTAATAATTACCATTAACGACAAAATCACCTAATGAGCTGGCTATATCATAACTAAAACCAATATTTGCTGTAGTTTGGGGAGTATTGATAATGGTAAACGTGTCACTAATATCTATTTGTTCACCATTGGCGTCGAAAGATTTTACTTTGTCAAAATCAGCATTAATTAAGCCGAGTGTAAAAAAGAGTTGTAAGGCATCATTAGGGGCATATTGCACTTCTAGCTCTAAACCGCTCGCGGTTGACTTACCAATATTACCTAAGCGCTGGCTTAAAGCACTTTGATCTTCTGTGGGTAATACGGTAACAAACTGTCTGTCTTTATGATCAAGATAAAAGGCGGTTGCATTGAGGCGCAAATTGTCGTTCCATTCGCTTTTAAAGCCAATTTCATAAGAATCTACAATTTCAGGATCTACGGCAGGTTCTGGACCACTTGCTCTAGGGTTAAAAGTACCTGACTTAAAGCCTTGAGAGTAACTAGCAAAAAGCATAATGTCTTCACTTTGTTGGTATTCAACACCAATACGTGGGGTAAAGCGAGACCAGCTGGCGCTATCATCTAATACCGTAGGAATATCAACACCTTCACGCACATAACCTGGTATCCAACCCGATTCAGGATAAACAGTTTTAAATAACAAACCATTATTAACGGTGGCCTCTTTATCTTCTTTAGTGTAGCGAGCGCCGAGTGTCATTGACCATTTATCGGTAAATTCATACGAACCTTGCGCATAAGCAGCATAGCTGGTGCTATTATTACAACCACTTATTTCTCGTGTTAAGCCTGGTAATCCTAAAGCATTACCAAAAACCTCTAAAATAGCATCAAATTGGCCACACGATTCACCATCGTAATAATACAATCCTGAAACTAATGTGAGTTGTTCACCGTCGTAATTAAGTTGAAATTCTTGCGAAAATTGCTTGTCGTCATATATGGCAGGCACATCAAAAATACGTAAACTGGTATTATCAAAATCAATATTGGTTGGAGAATAACTTTTGCGTTTTGCACTAACCGATTTCAGCGACCAATCATCGTTGAGGTAGTATTCTAAGGTAAAGCTTAAGCCTTCGGTTTCAACCTTATTTTTAGTGGGTAAACTGGTGTAAGAGTCATAAACACTATCAGGCACTGGTGCATCGGTGAGTAAACTTGGTAATAAACGATAACCACCTTTCGCATTTGAATTGTCAGTGGTTTTATCATAATTCAAACGCATAAATAAGTTATCGCTGGGGGTAAACTCTAAAGTTAAACGACCCGCAAAAACATCTTTATTGTAATTTTCTCTGTCTTGATCAGGTAATGCTGAGGTAAGGTATTTACCATAACCGTTACGGGTTAAATTAGCGGCGGCAAAGCCAAAATAAAGTTGATCGGCTATTAAGGGTAACTGCCCTGAAGCTTTTATATCTTGTCGAGCGTAATTACCCACAGTTGCTTGAATTGCAAATTCAGCATCACCGGTCATTTTTTTGGTTACATATTTTATTGCCCCTCCAATGGTATTTTTACCATAGAGTGATCCTTGTGGACCGCGTAATACTTCAATACGTTCAACATCTAAAATATCTAAAATAGCTCCTTGTGGGCGGGCAACATAAACATCATCAATATAAATACCAACACCAGGCTCATAACCCCATAAAGGATCTTCTTGCCCAACACCCCGAATAAAAGCGGTTAATGTCGAGTTTGTCCCTCGACTACGCTGTAATGTAGTGTTTGGTGAAAATTGTTGTACTTCAGTTACAACGCTTATGCCATTTTGAGCTAATTGCTCTGCGCCAACAGAGGTTACAGCAACGGGAACGTCTTGTAAGCTTTCTAATGTTTTGCGCGCAGTTACTTCAATATGTTCAAGTGCTGATTCT
>WFQC01000074.1 GCA_015487235.1 Alteromonadaceae bacterium | reverse complement strand
TTGTCTGTCATAAAACCTTTATATAAAAAAATACGACAAGCAGAACAACAAGCCAATAATACTAAAGCCGCTATTATTGCTGGCACGCAAATACTACAAGATTTTTTACAACAGCAGGAAATGAGTTATGACCAATTTGTACTCTCGCTTTAGTCCAAATTTAATTACAAATTTAATCAGCATTTTGCTTATTGGTACCCCTCTTTATTCATGGTTTATGGATGGTCATGATCCTGTTATTGCTATACTTTTCTTTATTGGCCTCTTTGTTATCTACATTAATCATAAGCAAGTAAAACATCGATTGAAGTTAGCAGATGATATTCTTCGTGTTTCTAAAAACATGCAGCAAGGTAATTTAGAAGATCGTATTTACCCTATTAACCACAAAATGAAAATTCCCATGCGTGAAGTGGCTCTAGCGATCAATGACGCATTGGATCAAATGGAAACTTTTATTCGTGAAGTTGATACAGTATTTTCAGCTATTGAACAAAATAATTATAATCGTCGCCCTATGTCTTCAGGGTTACATGGCGCATTTGCACATTCTCTCAAAAGTATTGATGACACAGTAACGCGTCTTGAAAAAGCCTACTGGCATATGCAAAAAGACAATGTGTTATCGGAACTTGATACTATGCGTAATGAAAAACTGTTAAATAATTTAACAAAAACACAAGCTGATTTAATGTCTATAGCCCAAGAAATGGCTGCGATTGAAAATTCTTCTCGAGATTCGGCTAATACAGCAACAGAGAGTGAAGTTACCGTTAAAAAAGTATTGGTGAATATTAGTGAATTAATTAGTTCAATAGAAACTATGCGAGGTTCTACACAAACCTTAAGCGATTCAAGCAAAGAAATTACCGAGGTTACTTCATTTATTGCGGGTGTTGCTGATAAAACCAATTTATTAGCGCTAAATGCAGCTATTGAAGCAGCACGTGCAGGTGATGCTGGTAGAGGATTTGCCGTTGTAGCTGACGAAGTGCGTAAACTTGCAGTAGACACCAAAGAGGCAACTGATAATATCACCCGTATTGTTGAACAACTGGTCAAATCAAGCTCTACTATTTACAACGACACCAAACAAATGAGTGAGCTTTCGCAAGAATCACAACAAGTTATCAGTGATTTCGAACAAAACTTCACCCGATTTGCACAAGTTTCTCAACAAACACTTGAAACTGTTACCCATGCCAAATTAGTCGGTTTTGGTTCTCTTGCAAAAGTTGATCATATTGTTTACATACAAAAAGCCTATCGCGCGGTAGAAACTGGCCGTAATTCAGCAGAAGCAAAAGCAGTAGAAGTTAATGATCAAAACTGCCGCTTCGGATTATGGCTACAAGATGAGAATGCAGGTAAACAATATAGTCACTTGCCTGCATATAATCGCATCATGCAACCTCACCATAATGTGCATCATAATGTACACAATATACTTGATATTATTGCGCAAAATTCATGGCAAACAGATACAGAGCAGCAGCAACAGCTAATAAATTACTTTGTAGATACTGAACAAGCTAGTGAGCAAGTATTAACAGAGATAGATAACTTAGTTGAAGATCAAAAGCGTTTAAAAACAAGCTAACCAGTAACCATTAACAAGAACGTTTTAAACGTAAAAAAAGGGCACTAATACTGGCGTTAATTAACCAATAGTACCAAGAATGACCTTGTTCTGATGGAGCTGATTTTTTAGTTTTTAAGGCATTAGCCACTAATTGAGTTTGTTGCAATTGATAGCGACGCTCTGCCGCTTTATTGGCTTTTTGCACAAAACGTTGTCGTTGCTCAGTTGTTAATTTAGCCAAAATACTCGTACTTTGATATTTTTTAGCTGAACCTATCTGACTTTGGGATTTGGGTGTACTACACATATACCAGCCTTTCTTTTTGTATAACACTTATATAAAGAAAGGCATTAAGCGAATAAACTTTCATTAATACCATATATGGCTGCAATGCACTCTATTTCAACGATTTAAATTGTCTTGCAATCGGAGAGGGTCCATATATGGTATAAATTTGAGGCGCTACTGTAAATATTGATCAAATAGCTCTACTGTTACCATGTCACCAGCTTTTACTTTACCTTGGCACGACGGTAAGACAATGTAGCAATTAGCACTACCTACACTTGATAAAATACCAGATCCTTGACTACCCGTAGAGCTTACAACCGTTTCACCATGCTCATTTACCGATAAAATACCGCGTTGAAAATCTAAACGTCCTGGTGATTTTTTCAAATCTGTAGCCGTTTTAACTTTAATCTTTATACGCTTATAAGGCTGGGCATTTTGCATTTTAATTAGTGCTGGT
>WFQC01000073.1 GCA_015487235.1 Alteromonadaceae bacterium | reverse complement strand
TCAACAGCTGTTGGTCAAAATTGTTTTGCCTTTAACGAAATGTTCCCAGGCGGTTATACGCCACTATTTGGT
Organism: Alteromonadaceae bacterium; assembly: GCA_015487235.1. Classification (GTDB taxonomy): domain Bacteria; phylum Pseudomonadota; class Gammaproteobacteria; order Enterobacterales; family Alteromonadaceae. Next base: position 6,519 of record WFQC01000073.1, on the reverse strand, counting down.
GGTAACATTGTTGATACCGCGTTAACAATAGGTACAAAAGGTGAAATTAAAGGCGGGTTTTTAGATGAAGCGCTTTATGATTTAAGTGGTTCTGTGGGTCGTAATGCTTCAACTTTCTTCTTAAGCAATACAGTGAACCCTTCTTTAGGGCCAGATCAACCTGCAGATCATAAGTTCCAAACAGGTAGCTATATTCAATTAGAAAAAACCTTTAATGCTAGTATTGTTAAAGGGGTTGAAGTCGGTTTAGAAGAGCCGATGAATGTTGCCGCTGGTTTAGAATGGCGTGAAGAAAGCTTTGAAATTATCTCAGGCGATCAAGCATCATGGGAAGCCGGCCCATTAGCTGATCAAGGTTTCAGTATTGGTTCACATGGCTTTAAAGGTTTTGGCCCTGAATCACAAGGTATTAATACCCGTCGTAGTGTTGCCGCTTACATTGACCTTGAAACTTATTTCACTGATGACTTTATGATGGGAGCTGCGCTACGTTATGAAGATTTTACTACCTTTGGTGATACTTTAAATTATAAACTTACTGCACAGTATTCAGCTACCGATGAGTTTTCTGTACGTGGTTCTGTTAGTACTGGCTTTAGAGCACCAACCGTTGGTCAAGCTAATGTGGTTAATACGCAAACCTCTATTGTAAATGGTGACTTAATTCAAACCTTCTTAGCTCCACCAACAGATCCTTTATCAGCCTTTTACGGTGGTAAAGAGTTACAGCCAGAAGAATCATTTAGTTATTCATTTGGTGCCGTTTATGAGAATGATGGCTTCTTCTTAACAGTAGATTACTTTAATATTGAAGTAACGGATCGTATTGCGCAGTCAAGTCAAATTGATGTTCGCCCTGAAGACTATACAGCTCTACGTGGTTTAGGTGTGCAAAACCCTGAGTTAATTTCAGCCGTAACTTATTTTGCTAATGACTTTGATACCACCACACAAGGTGTCGATTTAGTGGCAAACTATGGTATGGAGTTAATGAACGGTGATACGCAGTTTAGCTTGGCTTATAACTGGACAGATACCCAAGTTGATTCATTCAACCCTGCAACAACAAGTTTAGGTAAAGTTCGTCGTTTAGAAGATGGTATGCCAGATCACCGTGCAACGTTCACCGTATCACAAAGCTGGGATACGGTAAGTATGTTTGTGCGTGCTAACTACTTTGGTAGTTATTATGCAACCCATGCTGATGATACATCAGAATGGGGTTCTGAATATGCTTCATCAGCTTGGACGCTAGATGCAGAAGTTAATTATTTCGTAAATGATAGCATTACGCTTACTGCTGGAGCGAATAACTTACTTGATCAAGAAGCGCAAAAACTTAAGCCTGGTACTTATGGTGTGTTAGGTGCTAAGTATTATGAGAGTGGTCCATTTGACTATAATGGTGGCTTCTACTACGTAAAAGCTACTTATAACTTCTAGTATCGATAATTAATTTATCTTATTGTTTGTAAGCAAAAAACACCGAGTATTTTATTATATTCGGTGTTTTTTATTTAGCCTTAGGCAATTTATGAATGATTAACAGCGAGCTAGTTCGAAAACCATCGCTTGATTCGCATAGCGTTTTCCTGTTTCTTCACAAGGAAGCATAAAACGAATTGAATAACGGAAGCGATTACCACTAATACTTGGATAAAACTTAGCATTTTTAGGTAGTTTAATTCTTAACAATAAGATCCCTTCACCACTATCTTGATAAAAGCCACTTTCGGTTGATATTTTTTCAAACTTATTACGTAGTCGAATAAATTTTAGAATTAAGGTTAAACTGGCTTCTACTGGGGCAAGTAAGCTTAACCAATGATCTATTTGGGCTGTTGTTTCTGTTATTGGCTGATTTAACCAATAGCGTAATTGTGGTAAATCAAACAAGCAGCTACCACCTTGAATAGCAAAGCGTTGTTTAAGTGTTGCAAGTAATTTATTTTGTTTTAACTGCCACCAAGCTTGTTGGTTAGGTTTTAGCTGAGTTAGTAGCTGTATTGTTTCAGCAAGATTTTGCTGTAAAGCATCATTATCGACTTCTGGTGATTTTGACCAGATGATCAGGTTTTGTTCAAGCCTTTCTAGCTCTCTGATCATGTCACCACGTACATCATTTCGCTCTAAAGTATCGATAATAGAAAACAAAGCAGTAAAGAAAACTTGATGGTTTAGGTGAATATTTTCACCATCGCATTGATGAACTTGATTAAATAAATGCTCTAACTTTAAAAAGTTTCTTATGGTTTCGTTGAGCGGGTGTTCATATAAAATACTAGTCATCAAATTTTGTTATTATTAATAAATCATAGATTAATTTGCACATACTACAGATAGATAACAGAAAAGGCTACTTTTTATAAGTAAGCATTTGTGAGCTTTTTGATTGTGTGCTTATCCGACTGTTGTTAAAGCAATCTTGAAAGAATAATTATCTACTTTGTACTCGCTAAATTCAGATAAAACTGGTGTAATTTTTCAACCTGCTTATGCACCTTATCTAACGCTACTGTATTATCAATAATATCATCTGCTACAGCCAATCGTTCTTGTCGAGGTAATTGGCTTTTCATAATGTTTTTTATTAGGGTTTGGCTATTATTATCGCGGAGCATAGCTCTCGTTAGTTGGGTTTTCTCGTCAACGTCAACCACCAAAACACGATTAACATAATGTGTGAGTTTATTCTCTATCAATAAAGGGGCAATGAGTAAGCAGTAAGCACTTTTTGCCGCAGATAATTCTTTGCCTATTGTTGAGCGAATTAGCGGGTGTAACAAGTTATTTAGCCATTGCTTTGCGGTACTGTCATTAAAAACCTTTTCTCGCAGTTTTGCTCTATCTAAATAGCCATCAGCGCCCAGATAATTATTGCCAAAGCGTTCAACAATTTTTACTAGGGCAGGGGTTTGTGGCTTTACAATATCTCTAGCAATAATATCGGCATCAATTAATGTTACCCCATAAGCAGCAAAAATATTCGCGACAGTTGTTTTACCAGAGCCTATACCGCCTGTTAACCCTACAATAAAATTAGACATAAATATTTTTGCTTAAATGAGCTTTAAGTACCATTGCCAAATGCTTTCACCCCACATCAGTGTTATCCAGCCAGCAATAGCGAGATAGGGACCAAAAGGAATGGCTTGCTCGCGTTGGTGATTTTTAAAAAGAATAAGCGCTATACCTATTATCGCTCCTACAACTGATGCCATTAAAATTAAAATAGCGAGTAATTGCCAACCGATCCATGCGCCAAATAAGGCGAGAAGTTTAAAATCACCGTAACCCATCCCTTCTTTACCTGTTAAGAGTTTAAATAGCCAAAATATGCTAAATAAACTGCTATAGCCAAGAGCTGCACCAATCACGGCGTCTTCTAAAGGCACAATTAAGCCATTAATATTGATAAGTAAGCCAAGCCATAAAAAAGGGAGTGTAATTTGATCGGGTAAAATCATATGATCATAATCAATTAGCGTGAGACAAATTAACGCATAGCTTAATAATAAAACCCAAAAGGTTGTTGCAGAGACGCCAAAGTGTTGTGCTACTAAAAAGCCAACTATTGCGGTTGTTGCTTCAACTAAAGGGTAGCGAATGGATATTTTATGCTGGCATTGACTGCATTTTCCTCGTAAAAATAACCAACTAATAAGCGGTATATTTTCATAAAAGCGAATACTATGCCCACAATGAGGGCAAGTAGAGTTCGGTTTTGAAAGCGAAACCATAGTTTCTTGTTGTGAGGTTTTTTGCTTGGTTTTATCAAGTTCATCGGCAATAAAAGTACGACACTCTTGACGCCAACCTTGCTCTAGCATTTTAGGTAAACGATAAATAACTACATTTAAAAAGCTACCTACGAGCAAAGAAAACACAATAACACTAGTATAGAAAAAACTAGGGTATTGATTAAACGCGGTAATAATTTGAGAAAATAAGTCGAACAAGTTAGCACCTATAATTAACTATGAAGGAGTATTAAACAATTTTTCCGATTTGGAAGATAGGTAAGTACATAGCGATAATTAAGCCGCCGATCACTACCCCTAATACAGCCATTATCATGGGCTCTAATAAGCTGGTTAAAGAATCTACCGCATCATCTACTTGTTGCTCATATACATTAGCTACTTTTGATAACATATCATCAACTGCACCAGATTCTTCCCCAATAGCAACCATTTGAATCACCATATCAGGAAAAATATTACAATTGCGCATTGCTAGGTTCATTTGCATACCTGACGATACTTCTGATTTTACCTCTAAAATAGCATCACGAAACACAGCATTACCTGAAGCGCCTGCTGCCGACTCTAAAGCATCTATTAAGGGCACACCAGCGGCAAAGGTTGTTGATAGCGTTCGGGCGTAGCGGGCTACAGCCGCTTTTTCTAAGAGTTCCCCTATAATAGGTAGCTTTAAAATAGCAATATCTACCTTATCTCTAAAAATTTGGCTATTTTGGTGGGCGCGCTTAAATAACCAAATGGCAATAACAATACCAGCTAGGCCAAAATACCAATAGGCTTGCATAAATTCAGAAATGGCGATCACTAATAGTGTAAAGGCTGGTAATTCAGCACCAAAGCCTGCAAAAATCCCTTGGAAAACAGGCACCACAAAAATTAATAAAATTGAGGTAACAATACCCGCGATAATAAGCACAGCGATAGGGTAAGTCATTGCCTTTTTAATTTTAGATTTTAGCGCTTCGGCTTTTTCTTTATAAATGGCAATACGATCAAAAATGGTTTCTAGTGACCCTGATTGTTCGCCTGAATGCACTAAATCACAGTATAAGTCATCAAAGTAGCGTGGATGATCGCGTAAACACTCTGATAAAGGAATACCTGATGAGAGTTTTGTTGCTATTTCGCTTAAAAGCTTACGCATATTGCCATTGCTATGGCCGCTACCAATCATTTCGACGGTTTGTACTAAAGGTACACCAGCCCCGAGCATAGTAGCAATTTGGCGTGTTACAACAGCAATATCCATAGGGGTAATTTTAGGATCGCTATTAAGGCCAAATAGAGGTTTTGCTTTCTTTTTGACTTTGCTGGGGGTTATGCCTTGTTTACGTAGTTGTGCTTTTAGCTCCATGGCATTGGCAGCAGGCATCTCGCCACTAATTTTTTTTCCTTTACGGTTAACTCCTTGCCAAGTATAAATATCCTGCTTTTTTATTTTAGAGGGAGTCCTTGTTGCTGTTGCCATAATTTAATACACCTACTTATTTTCCATGAGTTACTACTTGCTATAACCTATATTTTTATGCGTTAGTCACGCGATTTATCTCTTCTAAGGAGGTCATGCCGGCAAGTACTTTTTTAATGCCTGATTGACGTAAGTTGGCATAACCTTCTTTTTGACATTGTGCCGCAATATCGAGTGAGTTGCCACCCTCCATAATAATGCTGGCGGTTGTTTCACTTATTTTTATCACCTCATAAATACCTACACGGCCTTTATAACCGTTAGTACAATGATCGCAGCCTACTGGTTTATATAAGATAGCATTATGGGCTTGTTCTTCTGTAAAGCCTTGGTAAATAAGCTCTTTTACGGGTACTTTTTCTTCTTCTTTACATTGTGGGCATAAGCGTCTTGCTAAGCGTTGTGCGATAATAATAGATACCGAGCTTGCTACGTTATAAGAAGGCACACCCATATTTAATAAACGGGTTAAGGTTTCTGCAGCTGAATTGGTATGTAGTGTTGATAACACTAAATGCCCTGTTTGTGCAGCTTTAATCGCTATTTCAGCCGTTTCTAAGTCACGAATCTCACCTACCATAATAATATCAGGGTCTTGACGTAAAAATGAGCGTAAGGCATTCGGAAATGTTAGCCCTGCTTTGACATTAATTTGTACCTGATTTATACCCGTTAGGTTGATTTCGACGGGGTCTTCTGCCGTTGAAATATTACGCTCTGAAGTATTTAAAATATTTAACCCTGTATATAAGGATACGGTTTTACCTGAACCTGTAGGCCCTGTGACTAAGATAAGCCCTTGTGGTTTTGATAGTGCTTCCATATAAATAGCTTTTTGCTCAGGCTCATAACCTAACATATCAATACCAAGCATTGCGCTTGATGAATCAAGTATACGCATTACTATTTTTTCACCCCACATGGTGGGTAAGGTACTTACACGAAAGTCTATCGATTTTTTGCGTGACAATGCTAATTTTATGCGTCCATCTTGTGGAATACGGCGCTCTGCAATGTCAAGTTTGGCCATAACTTTTAAACGGGCAGACATACGTGCAGATAATGAGACTGGAGGTGTTGCAACTTCAGTTAAAATACCGTCAATACGAAAACGAATACGATAGACTTTTTCATAAGGTTCAAAATGTAAATCAGAAGCGCCTTTTTTAATAGCATCAAGTAATATTTTATTAATATAAACAACAATGGGAGCGTCTTCAGTATCAACCGATTGTTCTTCTTCTCTTTTTTCATCCTGAACATCAATACCAGCGAGCTCTTCATTAT
>WFQC01000072.1 GCA_015487235.1 Alteromonadaceae bacterium | reverse complement strand
TTATGTCTGTTGTGATCAGTGGTACAGGTTTATTTACCCCGCCAGAAAGTATTTCAAATGATGAGCTTGTTGCTTGTTTTAATCAATATGTTGATAAATTTAACCAAGAAAATAGTGCCGCTATTGAAGCGGGTGACTTAGAAGCACTCGGTTACTCTAGTAGTGAATTTATTGAAAAAGCTTCTGGCATAAAAAGCCGTTATGTCATGGCAAAAAAAGATATTTTAGATGTTGATATTATGCAGCCGCGTTTTGCTGAACGCCCCAATGAGCAACTTTCAATGCAAGCTGAAATTGGCGTTGCTGCCGCGAAGCAGGCATTAAAAGCGGCTAATAAAACTCCTGCCGATGTTGATTTAATTATTGTCGCTTGTGCTTATACACAGCGTTATTACCCTGCAATTGCTATTGAAATTCAGCAAGCACTTGGCTGCGGTGGTTGGGCATTTGATATGCTTGTTGCTTGCTCTGCTGCCACCTTTGGTATTATTAATGCGGCAAATGCTATTCGTAGTGGTACAGCAAAAACCGTATTGGTGATTAATCCTGAAATTCTCAGCCCGCAAATTAATTACCGAGACAGAGACAGCCATTTTATTTTTGGTGATGTGGCTACTGCATCGGTTATTGAAGATCAATCGAGTGCAACCGGTGAACACTGTTTTAAAATTTTAACTGAACAACCGATCACGCAATTTTCTAATAATATACGTAGTAACATGGGTTATATGAATGTGTGCAGCCCTGATACTATGTTTGCTGACGATAAATACTTTATTCAACAAGGCCGTAAAGTGTTTAAAGAAGTATTGCCTATGGTCTCTAATTTAATTGCAGGGCAAATGGAAAAAATAGGTTTATCTGCAACCGATATTAAACGACTTTTCTTACACCAAGCTAACAGCAATATGAATGGTTTTATCGCTAAAAAAGTGCTGGGTAGAGTACCAAGTCGTGAAGAAGCACCACTAATACTTGATGAATATGCTAATACCAGCTCGGCAGGTTGCATTATTGCGTTGCATAAACATCATCAAGATCTATTGGCTGGCGATAAGGCGGTATTATGCTCTTTTGGTGCGGGCTATTCAGCTTGTTGCCTGATCTTAGAACATTTATAAATAGCATTGAGTACAATGGCTGAGATTAATTTGGCTGTTGTACTCAAGAGAATTTTTGGATTTATACGCGCAAGATTCATTCGCCTTGGTTATTATAACGCCCAGCCTGATATTATTTTATCTATTAAGGTAAAGGTTTCTTGAGGTTTTTCTAAAGGAAACATATGCCCTGCGTTAATGCTATGCAGTTCAATATTGCTATTGAGCTTAGCGAAGCGTTTGAAAAAATAGGCTGGGCTTACGTCGCTATGTTCTCCCATAATTAATGCTGATGGCATGGCCAGTTTTTGTTTAAACTTAGCTAAATTAGTGGGCATATTACGAAATATTTCTGTTTCTATTTGAGGATCAAAGACTAATTCTAAGCGATCATTTTTTTTGATAGTGGCACTGTTTACATAATCTTTTAAACAACGAGGATCAAAGTCTTTAAAAAGTTTACTACGACTAAATTTACTGGCTAAATCAGTGTCGACAGGCCAAAAGCGGCGGCGGTTTTTTGATTTTCCAGCAGGAGTGACCTTATCAATATAACGGGTTTTTTTTAGCAAACGAATAGCCCAAGTTTCCACACCAGTGATCACTGGCGGGTCAAGCATAATTAGTCCTTTAAAAAGCTCAGGATATTGGCAGGCGGCCATAAAAGAAATAACGCCACCAAATGAATGACCAATTGCAATAACTGGCTGATTTTGTTGTTTTACGAAATAAACTAACTCTTCAACTAAGTGTGGCCAATTATTACTCACAGGAAAGTGCTTGTGGTGACCATATTTTTCATTCGCTATGATTTTATAGCGATTGCTTTCGTGAAAATAGTGAAAAAAAGTTTGATAGCTTCCCGCAGGAAAACCATTTGCATGGGCAAAATTAATTAAATTCATGGTATTAGTTTAACAAGAAGCGGTTAAGTCAATTTAGCACAGAAGTTTATTTTAACACTATCACTGTCAATAATAGTGAATATTTTTAATAAAAAACCCAGTCTACCAATGCTGGCGATACTGGGTTTTGCTGTTTATTTAATGTTTAAATAATCGTTTAAAACTCATCCAACATGTACTCTAACGAGTCTTCATAAGCCCTTAATTCTTTTTCTAGTTGGAATTGCTCTTTTAGTTGTTCTATTTCTCGCCACTTTCTTTTTCTTGTTACTTTTACTTTAGATTGTGTCTCAAATGAATCATCGATCGGATTTAAATTATCCATAACATGCCCCTTTTTTAAACAACAGCACTATTTTAATACCATAACTTTACTTAATTTAAAATAGTTTTATGACATTTTTATGGTGAAAAAATGAATTATTTTCACCATAGATTAGGGCATGTACTCATGAGGTTACAGTAAAGCAGACAATTGATCTTCTAGCTTTTGTTGATCTGCTGCGAAGTTACGAATACCTTCAGCCAGCTTTTCTGTCGCCATAGCATCTTCATTCATCTGCCAGCGAAATTCGCTCTCTGTTAAGTTGTTTTCATTGGGTAGAGGTGCTTGCTCTGGTGATAATTGGCGCTGAACGCTTGCAGTTGTTGTAGCGAGTTCATCAAGAAGCTGTGGGCTAATGGTTAAGCGATCACAGCCAGCTAATGCTAAAATTTCACCCGTATTTCTAAAACTTGCACCCATCACAATGGTTTTATAGCCCATTGCTTTGTAGTAATTATAAATTTTAGTTACTGAAACAACACCGGGATCTTCTAATGCTGGGTATGCTGTGCGTCCAGTTGACTTTTTATACCAATCTAAGATACGCCCAACAAACGGTGAAATTAAATAAACACCCGCTTCTGCACAAGCGCGAGCCTGAGCAAAGTTAAATAATAAAGTAAGGTTACAATTAATACCTTCTTGTTCTAATTGCTCAGCCGCTTTAATGCCTTCCCATGTTGAAGCTATTTTGATCAAAATACGATCATTACTAATACCAGCTTGATTATACATCGCTATAAGTTTGTGGGCTTTTTCAATAGTTGCTTGGGTATTAAACGATAAACGTGCGTCAACTTCGGTTGAAATTCGCCCTGGCACGGTTTTTAGTATTTCTAAACCAATTAATATTGCGAGCTTGTCTACGGCATCAACTAACTGCTGTTGTTTGTTGGCTGATTGTGCTTTAGCCCAAGTAACAGCTTGTTCTAGCAAGGGTTGATATGCAGGTAGTGCGGCAGCTTTTAGTAATAAAGAAGGGTTTGTGGTTGCATCTTGTGGTTGAAATTTTGCGATAGCTTCAATATCGCCTGTATCGGCAACGACAGTTGTCATCTGTTTTAATTGTGAAAGTTGGTCGGTCATAACAATCCCTAAATAAGCTTGAAAAATAAATTTTGGTAAAAGTTTACATCATTAATAAGGATAACAGTGCAAATAACAAGAAACTTTTAAGATTACTTTATTCTTTTTAACAAGTTTTCAGAATTAATCAAGATAAAGTTGACCATTCGGTTAAGAAAATATCTTCGATGAGATAATTTACTGAATTTAGGCTTGTTGGTATAGTGATAGGTATTGTTCATTTATGTAATGTTTATTATGTTAATAGTTATCTCACCTGCTAAAAACTTAGATTATGATTCACCTTTACCAATAGAAAAATATACTCAGCCAGAATTACTTGAGCACAGTAAAATTTTAGCGGCACGTTGTGCACAGCTATCACCTGCTGAATTAGCCTCATTAATGGGTATAAGTGATAAATTAGCGGGATTAAACGCAGCGCGTTTTGGTCAGTGGTCACTACCTTTTACGCCTGAAAATGCTCGCCAAGCAATATTGGCTTTTAATGGTGATGTATATACAGGGCTTGATGCGGCTTCTTTTAATGACGATGATTTTGAATTTGCGCAACAGCATTTGCGTATTTTGTCAGGCTTATATGGTGTTTTGAAACCTTTAGATTTAATGCAGCCATATCGCTTGGAAATGGGAACCAAACTTGAAAATCAACGAGGAAGTAATTTATATCAATTTTGGGGTGACATTATTACTGATAAAATTAATCAAGCACTTGCCGAGCAAGGTGATAACGTGTTGATTAACCTCGCTTCAAATGAGTATTTTAAAGCCATTAAGAAAAAGCAATTGCACGGTGAAATTATTACTCCTGCCTTTAAAGATTGGAAAAATGGCCAATATAAAATGATCAGTTTTTTTGCTAAAAGGGCTCGAGGCTTGATGGCTCGTTACATTATTACCAATAAATTAACCAATGTTGAACAACTTAAAGATTTTGATTTAGCGGGTTATGGCTTTAATGAAGAACTAAGTAAAGGAAATGATTGGGTATTTACTCGCCGAGAAAACTAATACCCATTGCTGTTATTATGTCTTTATAAAAATTATAGTGCTGGCGATTTTTTCTGCTTTAAAGCCTTCAGCTAATAAGCGTGCTTTGGCTTGTGCATCACTGCATTGTAAAACTTCGCTAGCTTCTCTGAGTGTCCAACTAGGATAACTCATAATTTTTTCTTTAATTGATAATTTTTTTAGCGTAATTGTTGGGTAAGTCTGTAGTAACTTTTGCTCTAACACTGAATAGGCTTGTGCGCCCGAAATAACATGGGCTTTATTAGCAGTCATAATTAATGATGGAAAGCCTTGAGCACCACGCTGCATCATCTCTTGTTGTTCATTAATAAATAATTGATGAATACTTTCGTCATAGAGCAGTTGTTGAAAATCTTGTAAATTAACCCCAAATTCTTCGACCAAATTAAGTAAATAGACTTCTTTAGCTAAATTTATGGCATATAAAAAAATATATTCACGCATTTTTCGTAAAAAGGCGGTTTCTTGTTCAGGCAATAATAAACGTATAACGAGTAAGGCTTTACACAGAATAACCGAATTTGAAAGAGGGTCTTTTAACCAAATACTCGAGTCTATCGGTTGTTTAAAATGATCCGCTACTTGTTGCCAATGCTGTGCTACGTCACTAGGTTTAGTAATACCATTACCAGCATCGGTAAAGTTTTGCCAACCCGGTAGTAAGCCGCCATGTATATAACGATAGCTGAAGTTAAAGTTAAGTTGCAAACGTCGCCACATTGGTTCAATAGCCCAACAATGAGAACAAATGGGATCGGTTACAAAAATAATATCCACATGAGGCGTTATTTGAGGTAAATGGGATACACTTGCTGTTTTAGTAGGGAGCAGACAGCCTACCTCGTCATCACATTCATGCATTTGTTATTCCTAATCTAGCGAGGGTTTTTTCCATACGATCTAGTCCTTGAGCTAATATTTCATGGCTAGTAGCAAAACAAATACGAATATGGTTTTGCGCTCCAGGGCCAAAAAACTTTTCATTGCCAGGCACTACGGCAACTTTATCTTTTAAGCATTCAGCGGCTAACTGTTCAGCGCTGTATCCTGTTGCTTCTATATTCGGAAAAAGTAAATAAGTCGCTTCAGGTGTTGAGCAACTTATTTTCGGCATATTATTGAGTCGCTTAACGGCATAATCTCTTAATGTGGTCAGGTGAAGTAAAAACTCATCAACCCAATACCAACAACGCAATAAGGCGGTTGTTGCAGCGACTTGAGAAAGTGTTGATACACCACCCGCTGTTGTCATAACATGAGAGGCCTCGACTAATTTTTGGTAATGAGACTGATCAGGGGCAATAATTGCGCCGATACGTAGGCCTGCTAAACCAAAAGCTTTTGAAAAACCATACACGGTAATGACATTTTTTTGATAATATGCGGGTAGGTGGTGAAAGCTTATCATTGATTGTTCTGGGTAAACAATATCTGACCAAATTTCATCATTAAGTAACATAAGCTGATGCTTATTGGCATATTGAGCCAGTAAGATTAGCTCAGATTTGGTTAATAATTTCCCTAAAGGGTTATGCGGATTACAGACCCCGATTAATTTGGTTTTTGGGGTAATTAATGTTTCAAGTTTTTCTAATTGAAAACTCTGTGTTGCTTGATCATAAGGGCAACGAATAACGCTTGCTCCTGTTGCTTTTATTGCTTGTTCAAATAAAAAATCGACCGGATCAAAAATAATCGCTTCATCGCCTGTTGATAAGTAGGCACGGGCTGTAATGTACATAGCGCTCGCTACACTATCAATTGGTAGAATGTTATTGGCTTGTAATTGATAATTTTTTCGCATAGCAAGCGCATGAACTAAGGCGTTCTTAAAAGAGGGGAGCCCTTGATGAGGGCCATAAGAAAATAACCCGTCTAAGGCATAATTGGCAATGGTTTGACCAACTTCTTTGGGCGCTTTAAAGTCAGGATCTGCAGCGGTTAGCGGGATCACATCATGATCGACTTCTGCCCAACGATAATTATAAGCCCGTTGTTGTAGTAATGCTTTGGGCACTTTATCATCACCGAATAAATTCTTATGATTGTTGCCTTTTAGTAAGTGTAATTGCTCATTATTCATATCGTTTTAGCCTTGAGTTCAATTAAAAAGCAAAAGGAATTTTTTGTTTGTCATGGTGATTGGCTAAAAACTCATTTTGTAGGTTAATACCTTGGGTTAGATATTGTTCAACTCGATATTTACGTACCGCACTGTATTGTTGTAATACCATAGGTAAATGCTCTGCAAAGTTATTATTGAGCTGTTTAGAAAGTTTTATGGCATCTTCCATGGCCGAGTTTACGCCTTGGCTGGTAAAAGGTAATAGTGCGTGAGCGGCATCACCTAATAACACGACATTATTGTAATGAAAGCGAGGTAGTGGATATAAATATTGTGTTTTCCAAATATGAGAGTGGCTAAAATCGGTATGTGCGAGCAAGCGTTGTATATAGTGAGGCCAGTTTGAAAGCGTTTTATAGGCAAATTCTCTTTTACCTAGTGCCGTTTTTTCTGCTATATGATGTTTTTTTACATCATATTGAATGAACCAAACAACGGTTTCATTATCAGCGGGCACTAAACCTACTGCTAAGCCACCATCGTTACTCTTGTATTTTATAAAATGATGATTTAACGCTTGTACTAAGGTGGGATCTTTTACAATAGAAACCAACTCTTGTACCTTTATTTCTGAAACGGGTGCATTGGGAAATATTTGCTCTCTTACAGAGGATCTTGCTCCATCACAACCTAGAAACAATTCAGCTTTAATTTTTTCGCCGTTATCAAAAATAGCGGCACTTGCTTGCCCTCCTGCGTCCCATTCAAAATGGGAGAAATGATAGCCAAAATGTAACCAGTCGTCTGGAATTTCATTTAGCAATATATCAATAAAGGCTTTACGTGTTGTACCAAAGCTACCTAAAATGGATTCACAGAGCAGCTCTTGGTTATTAGTATCTCTTATTTTACATTGATTTAGTGGATAACCACTTTGTACAGCTTGCTGATATAAACCTAAGGTGGTTAATGCTTTTACGCCATTTTCAAGCATAATAAAGCCAAGGCCTTCTCGGCCAGAAAGCGGTTGGTGCTCATAAATATCTACTCTATGCCCGAGTTTTTTATAGCAGATAGCAAAGGCTAAACCTGCAACACCACCACCGATAATTGCAATAGATTGCTTCATAACATCAAACCGTTTTATTTATCATGTACTTAATGTATCAGTTGTAATTGATGCGTATAGTGCTAAATTAAACATAATAGGTATGCAAAATTGCATAATAGCAACTCGAATAAATAACTGATCAACCTTGCTGGTTAAAATAATGCCTAGCTGGGTTATGAATTTTGTAAGTAGAATAACTACTTACAAAATTCAAGCCTTGCTAATCATCATTTTTCCTGCACAAATTTTAGATCATTTACTTAATCGAATTAATGGTATAACACAATTGGGGCGTTGATTTTTTGAATATAACGGTGAAAACTCAACAGGCTCTAATCTTGAAAAAATAAGATAAATAATAAGGGATTAGCTATGGGAGACTTCAATTGGGATGATATTAGAATTGCTTATCAGGCTGCGCACCTTGGTTCTTTACGACGGGCGGCAGAGCATTTTAATTTGAACTACACTACGGTATTACGGCGAGTTAAACAGCTAGAGCAACACCTTGATTGCAAATTATTTATACATCATCAACGAGGCTACCAACTTACTGATTTAGGGCGTCAATTATTGATTGCGGTACCTGAGATTGAACAAAAATTTAATTATTTGCGTAGCCAGCTTACCGATAACCAAGCCATTAAAGGCTTATTAAAAATAACCATTCTTCCTGAATATGCTCCACTGATACACCCACTGTTACAGCGATATTTACAACGTTATGAGAAAGTACAGATTAAAGTGGATGTGTGTGATGACATTGTACCATTAGAAAGTGGTGAAGCGCATATTTCAATTAGAGCAGGCGACTTAACCAGTGTGCAAGCAGATCTTATTGCAATGAAAATTGCAGAGTTAAATTATTCTTATTATGCTTCAAGTCAGTATGTTGAACAGAAAGGAATGCCACAAGCAAGTGATGAATTTAATCAACATTATTGGGTTATGCCGTCAGGGCGCAAACAACAGCTTTCTTTTACTAAGTGTGTTTACCCGTTATTATCATTACAAGCTATACGTTATCAAAGCAACCTTTTTACTGATATTCAATCGGCTGTTGAGCAAGGATTAGGCATTGGTCCTGTTGATGACTACAAAGCCAAGCAAGCAGATAATTTGGTAAAAATTACCAGTATTGAGTGTTTAAATGAAAATGCATTGTGGCTTATTTATCATAAAGATTTGAAAAATGATGCCAAAATTAAAGCGATGATCACCTTATTAAAAGCGTCAGCGTTAATGGGCTCTGAGCTTTAGATTAACTCATCATCACAATAGTTGCCCTTCGGG
>WFQC01000071.1 GCA_015487235.1 Alteromonadaceae bacterium | reverse complement strand
GCAAAACTTATCGAAAGGCTGATAGACTCGAGTAAAAATAATATTGATGATCTAAGCAAAACTATGCTTAGTGAACTTGAAAATATGGAGTTAAAAGCCAGAGAAATTGACAATGTTGAAGGTATGCAAGCGCACATAAAACAAAGCATTACTTTTATATCTAAAATAATGAATAATTGCGCTAAAAAGCAAAGCCGCATTAATTTAGCCAATGAAGCAACAATAAACGAGCTCACATTTAAAATAAATACCGTTTCAAGTTTTGTTGAAGACCTCGAAAATAAATTAAATATTGCTGAAGAAAGTTCATTAGTTGATGACTTAACGCAAATAGGTAACCGTAAAGGCTATATTGATTTTATCAACAAAGAGCGAAATGCTTGGCTTAATACCCAAAACCCTTTATCTCTTATTGTATTAGACGTTGATAATTTTAAAAGTGTTAACGACAAATATGGACATAGTACTGGCGATCAAGTGTTAAAAAGTTTAGCACAAACCTTAAAAAAGCAAATTAGATCAACCGATTATATTGCTCGCTATGGTGGTGAGGAATTTGTCATTATTTTACCTAATACCGACTTAGATAAAACGATTCAGTTAACTCAAAAAATTAGACAAGTAGTCAATAACCTTAAGTTTGAACTCCGAAAAAAGAACAAAGTATTAAAAATAACCTGCTCTTATGGGCTGGCAACTTTTTCTAAAGAAAAGCCCAATACTGTTGACGTGTTCAATGCCGCTGATCAAGCGCTGTATCAAGCTAAAGAATGTGGCCGAGATGCTATTGTTGTTTATAGTGATGAACAATACACCATTATCGATACATTTGATGGTTTAGCGCTATAAAACTCAATACTTTTTAATAGCAATCAGCCCTGAATAAATACAGATTGCCAACCACTGCTGACAGCTATATTATTTTTTCATCATTGCTTTTAAATTAGCAAAAGGGTTATGGGTTGCTATATCTTGGTTTACTTCTCCTGCAATAACTTCAGTCTGATATTGAGCATGTTCTGTATATTTAGCATGCTCATTATCATGGCAATACAAACACAATAACTCCCAATTACTACCATCATTTGGATTATTGGTATGATCATGATCGATATGGTGCACGGTAAGCTCTTTTAAATTAGAGTAAGTAAATTCACGGGCACAACGACCACATACCCACGGAAAAAGCTTTAAAGCTCGGTCTCTATAACCTTGTTCTTGACGTTTATAATTGGCACTAGTACCGTATTTATCTGCTGAATTCATAAATAAATTTCATATTATTTTTTATAATGCCATTGTAAATAAAAAAGGCTGACATTTTAAGTATCAGCCTTAATAAACTTATTTAGTCAAAAAATAAGTCATTACATTTTTAATTTTATTTTATTAACTAAAATATATTCATTTGAGTCATTTTGCGAACCAAAGACAATACGCCCTTCTAACTCAACATAACGCGTTGCACTCGCTTGTAATAAGAAATCAGCTAAAGTTACCATTTCATCATCAATATAGAAGCGAGTATTATCGTCAAAAGTTAAAGTGTGCCCTGCGACAATAATCACGTCTTCAACATTCTGGTCTATCACCGCTGAAAGTTCTATTTGTTGATCTTGTTCACCCATTTCACTGCGTTTAATTTTATACGCTTGAATGGTTTCTCCATCAAATACACCTTCAATTTTAAAGTATTGCCATTGTTGTGCTTGAGCTAAAAATACCGCTCGAGACATATTGCCAGCAAAGCTTTTAAACTGTGTTTGCTCTGTAAAAGTCACCGTGTGACCAGCAACAGTTAGCACTTCATCAACAAGTGTTCCGCTGGCATCAATTTCAACACGGCTATTATTGCCCTCATTTACAGCATGCTGAGTTTCTAATTCAATAGATATTGCGCTAATAACACCTTCAGCATCAACGGTACCTTTCACTTTTACTTGTACACCAACTTGTAGCAACGCCATAAACTCTACTTGAGTTAAGGTTTCATCATTAGCCTTATATTCAGTGTTTTCATTGAAGATAACCGTACGACCAGAAACATTGATATTAAGATCAGAAATGGCTTCAATCAAGCCTCTAAATTCTGTTCTATTTTGATGTTCTCCTTCATCATCATCTCTTGCTTCAATTTTAACTTTAG
>WFQC01000070.1 GCA_015487235.1 Alteromonadaceae bacterium | reverse complement strand
GCTTTGGCTTGTGTAAAACAAAATAAGTAGAGCAAAGTCACTCATAAAGCAACCTAATAATATGTCTGTAGAACAATTTGACCCGAGTAATAAATCAAAATCAGCAAAGCAAACTACTACGCTAGATGCTCCTGCTGAAATACTTGCAAAGCAAGTAGAAAAACATTCACGTAATCACGACAATAAAACCGCCGCCAATATTGGTTTTATTTCACTTGGTTGTCCGAAAAATTTAGTTGATAGTGAACGAATTCTTACGCAACTTCGTACTGAAGGTTACCATGTGACTAATAGCTATAATGATGCTGACTTGGTGATTGTAAATACTTGTGGTTTTATTGATTCTGCAGTACAAGAGTCGCTTGATACTATCGGTGAAGCGTTGAGCGAGAATGGTAAAGTACTCGTTACAGGCTGTTTAGGTGCTAAAGATAATGAAATTAAAGAACTGCACCCTAATGTTTTGGGCATTACCGGCCCACATGCTTATGATGAAGTGTTAAAGCAAGTGCACCAACATGTCGCTAAACCACAACATAACCCTTTAATTGATTTAGTACCAGATCATGGCGTTAAATTAACACCGAAACATTATGCTTATTTAAAAATATCAGAAGGTTGTAACCATCGTTGTACTTTTTGCATTATTCCATCAATGCGTGGTGATTTAGATTCACGCCCTGTAGGCGATGTATTGGCTGAAGCACAGCGCTTAGTTAAAGCGGGTGTGAAAGAATTGTTGGTGATTTCGCAAGACACGTCTGCTTATGGTGTAGATGTTAAACATAAAACAGATTTTTGGGATGGAATGCCAGTAAAAACACATATGCAAGCCTTGTGTGAGCAGTTAACAAAAATGGGTGTATGGGTTCGTTTACATTATGTTTATCCTTATCCGCATGTTGATGAAGTACTTCCTTTAATGGCTGATGGTCGTTTACTTCCTTATTTAGATATTCCTTTTCAACATGCAAACAAACGTATTTTAAAGTTGATGAAGCGCCCCGGTAATGCCGATAAAACCTTAGAGCGCATTAAAAAATGGCGTGAAATTTGTCCTGAATTGGTGATCCGCTCTACTTTTATTGTTGGCTTTCCAGGTGAAACCGAAGAAGAATTTCAAGAGCTTTTAGACTTTCTTGAAGAAGCACAACTCGATAGGGTAGGTTGTTTCGCTTATTCTGATGTTGAAGGAGCTCGTGCCAATGATTTACCTGATCATATTAACGAGGCTGTTAAACAGGAACGGTTGCAACGCTTTATGGCCGTACAAGCAAAAATTAGTAGCGAAAAATTGCAAGCGAGAATAGGGCAAGAATATTTGGTGCTTATTGATGAAATTAATAGTGAAGGTGCTGTTGGCCGTACTTATATGGATGCTCCTGAAATTGATGGTAAAGTATATTTAAGTGATGAATTTGACGTGCAAGCTGGTGATCAGGTTTGGGTACAAATAATTCACGCGGATGAACATGATTTATGGGGCGTTAGAGTCGAAGATTAATCGAACACACATTGTCTCTGTAAGTAAAAAGCCCTAATAAAATTAGGGCTTATGTAATCTATGCTAAATATACTGATTTAGCCCTTAGAAGCTATAAGCTGCTTTGACATAGTAATATCCACCATTAAAACCAAATGGAGAGGTTTCAGCATATTTACCACCCCAGTTATTATTTGGAATACCTGTATTTTTCTCAAAGTCTAATCTGTCAGGGTAAACATCAAAGAGATTTTGCGCTCCAACACTTACTGTAAAGCGATCATCAATATGATAACTTGCTTCTACATCAACAGTAATATTAGCGCTACCCGTTACTGCGGTAGCATCATAGTCAACATGAACGGCTTGATATTCTCCGTAGTAGTTTACTCGAGTGAAAAAATCAATAGTTTCAAATGTTTGTGCCCAAGTAAATGTTGCGCGATGATTGGGTAAATCATTTTCTAAACGAGAAACTTTAAAGTCACCGGTTACTGCCGAATATTTATCTACCTTTGTTTCATTATAGTTGTAAGCTAAACTGAATAATGCATCACCGTTGAATAATTCAGCTGTATAGTTTGCTATAATATCAACACCTTGCGTTGTAGTGTCAAAATCATTAGTAAAAAAGCTTACTTGCTGAATAGAGTCAACATTAGGCACTCCTTGATCTTTAAGTACTTGTTTATCTTCATCAGTGAGTGAATAACGATCTGATTGAGAAATACGATCAGTTACTTGAATATTGTAGTAATCAATAGTTAAGAAAAAATCACCTTCATTGTACACGGTGCCCAAAGTATAACTTTTTGATTGCTCTGGTGTTAATTCTTTTGCCCCTAACTGTACGGCTACAGGGTTTGTGGGTGGTAATAATGCTGAATCAACTAATGCACCGCCTGAGAGGGCTGTTTGTACATTAGAATAATTTGCTTGACCAACTGTTGGAGCTCTAAAACCTGTACTGATTGAACCACGCAGAGATAAGGTGTCAGTAAGGTTAAATTGCCCTGTTAATTTATAGTTGGTGTCACTGCCAAAAGTATCATAGTTTTCATAACGAATTGCTGCACCTAACATTAACTGGTCATTAATTTGTGCTTCTGAATCGAAATAAAATGCATAGTTTTGACGAGAAAAAATTCCTGCTGCTTCTGGCTTAAATCCAGGGAAACCGTTAGAGCCAATACCAAAACCTTGATCAGTATAAGGGCCCGCGGTATAAGAAGCGGTATCACCTGCAGTTACTTCAAATGACTCGGTATGCCATTCATAACCACCTGCAATTAATAGCGTATCAATGCTATCAACCTCAATATCTTTGCTTAAATCAATATTGAACATTTTCTCAACTTGCGTATGAGCGCCAGGTTTAAAATCACGAGGAGTGTTTGGCCCTAAAGAAGCATTAAGTGTGTCATAAATAACATAAGTTGATTTGTTGCGACCGTATGTACCGCTTACATCGTACATTAAGCCTGACGATAACTCTCCTCTTGTACCTATAACTAATGAGGTATCAACTATGTTGCCACCAAAATTAGGGGTAAAACCACCCGGTAACATTTCATTAAAGGAAAAACAGTTATCATTGTTAGCAACATTATTAATATAGTCTGACTGTGTCAATACATTGCCTGACGTGATATTGACAGGGGCACAAGATTCACCAACGCCTAAACCATCTAAATCAGCAATAAGTAAGTTACGTACGCCATCACCATCAGTATCACCATTTGAGTAAACACCACCACGTGTATGTGGATTACGGAAGTAGAAGCCTCCTCGTACATCACGTTCAGAATAGTTACCAAACATATAAACTTCTCGGTCATTACCAATATCTAAACCCGTATTAGCAAATACCGTAATATCATCATTTATTTCTGGCGACCCCCAAATTTGAGCTAAACTCGATACCGCAGTATTACCAGCATCAATTAAACCTTGGGCGTCAGGACGCTGCACGCTTCGACTTGTAGCATCAGCATTTTTATATTGAAAACTAACATTAGCAAAACCATCTTCCGTTAGTGCAACACCTACATTACCTGCTACTTCAACAGTATTACCATCTCCCGCATAATATGAACCATAACGAGCTGTTAATGAGCCGCCGTCAGCATCATCTTTTAATACAAAATTCATTACACCAGCAATAGCATCAGAACCATATTGCGCTGCAGCACCATCACGGAGTACTTCAACCTGTTTTAAAGCAATACTTGGGATAACTGAAATATCAGGGCCTTGAGCACCATCGTTAATGCCACCACCTAATAAGGCAATAACAGACGCACGATGACGACGTTTACCGTTTACAAGGATCAAGGTACTATCAGACGATAATCCACGTAGGTTTGCCGGTTTAACTAAGCTAGCAGCATCAGAAATAGGATTAGATTGAACATTAAAAGAGGGCACAGTGCCTTTTAATAACTCAAGCATATCAGTGTTGCCACCACGATCTAACTCTTCACCACCAATTAAATCAACAGGTACTGGTGAGTCGTTAACTGAACGTGGAGCACCACGAGAGCCAACAACTATAATTTTTTCAACTTGTTCATCTTTTGCACCGTCTTCGTCGGCAGCAAAAGCTGGAGTTATCCCCAACGCAATAGCCATAGACAAGGCTAACGTTGTAGGACGAAATAATGTAGACATGTAATTTCCTCAATTAATTTTTATATTTATTTGTTAAAGCTTCTATAAAAAGTTAATAAAATTTCAAAAAAAGACAATAACTATTTGTTTATAAAGTAGCCAGCAATATATTGCAAGTGTTAATGTTATAAATGTTATAGCAAGAAGTAATCGGGTGTTTCAATATGTTGCCAGTGGGTAATTATTCATTTTTTGTTATGTGGAATTTAAGATGTATTGGTTAAGTGAAAATCTAAGAGAAGGTTTTCACTTTTTACTGTGAGGTCTGGCTAGCTGAATTTTTTAAACAATGTTTGTTGGCCATTTCTACTGTGTTGTTGTCTTCTTATGTGAAACAACCACGTAAGAAGGCGCTGCCTTATATAAATACCTAACCAACTACAGCGAAAATAATTTCGCGAGATAAACAGCCTCTAGTTATCATCAATAAAATTGACTGTTGATTGTCTAGTTCTATTAACTGTTAACTGAGTTATGTCAGGGCGAGAATAATGGCCAGCGGGATCAAAATTTTGTCGTTCTTGGCGCACTTTATGGTGATCGATAGTCGCTAAGTAAATGCCCTCTTGTTCACATTGAGGTTCTATTATCCATTGACCATCAGGTGCCGATAAGCATGATCCACCATTGGCTAAAAATTTATTATGACAGGCAGCTATAATTTCTTCAGCATGGGGAATAGTAGATGGAATATCACTTGGGCGCATTAAGCCAGAAACAGAGATAACAAACGAACGACTTTCTTTTGCTATAAAACGGGTTATATCGTGTGTATTTTTGTAATTACCTGGCCAAATAGCCACATGTAAATCTTCACCTTGCGCATAAAGAGCTGCGCGAGGAAGTGGCATCCAATTTTCCCAACAATTCAAACCGCCTACGGTAAAAGCACCCAAAGAGTGAACTTGTAAACCATTACCATCACCTGTTGCCCACACAAGGCGTTCTTCATAAGTTGGCATTAGCTTTCGGTGTACTGACGCTACTTTTCCTTGCTTATCAATGTAAACCATTGAACAGTATAAGCTGTGACTACCTCTATTTTTTGCCCGTTCTATAATACCGATATAAACAGCTGTATTTGATTTTTTAGCTGCCAAACATATTGGGTATAAATGTCCCAATTCAATTTGAACTGCTTGATCTAAATAATGAGCATAGAGATCTTTTTGTAAAGGGGAATTAAAGCGTGCGCCATCAGTTAATTCTAACCAAAAAGGGTAGCCCGGTATTAAAGCTTCACCAAAAACAATCAGATTAGCATTACTACTCTCATGGCTTTCAATATGATCAACAACCTTAGCTATAGTTGCATCTCTATTAAGCCAAATAGGGGCTATTTGTGCCATTGCAACGGTTATTTTATCGTCATTCACCAGAAAAACCTTAAGCTATAAAGTATGCTCATTTATTGATAGCACTAATTAATATGAATTACTAGCGTATGTTGACCTTTTGAGTTTGAATTAATAGTTATGCAACAAAAGAAGCTTAGCATTGATTGAAGGTAATGGTTACATTATTAGCCGTTTAGCTTTACGAAAATAAATATGCTGATATACCTGAGTGTATATCAGCATATTTAGCGAGGGACTATATAGTTTAGGGCGTGTTTATCTTAAAAGCCGCATTGTTTTCCTTTATTTTTCTCTTTTAGCCACTTATGTAGTGGAGCAAAATAATCAAGAATTGCGGTTGCATCCATTTGCTCATTACCCGTTAATACTTTGTATGCCTGTTGCCATGGTTGGCTAGAGCCCATTTCTAACATGGTATTTAGTGCTTTGCCAGCCTCTTTATTATTGTAAATTGAACAACGATGGATTGGATCTGTATTACCTGCAATTTCACATAGGGCACGATGAAATTCAAACTGTTGAATATGTGCTAAGAAATAACGAGAATAAGGTGTATTGGCTGGTACATGATATTTAGCGCCAGGATCAAATGCATCATTAGGTCGAGCAACGGGGGCGGTAACACCTTGATATTTCTCGCGTAGTTCCCACCATGCTTTATTATAATCTTCAGGTTTTACTTCACCTGAGAATACTTTCCAGCGCCATTGATCAACCAATAAACCAAAAGGAATAAAGGCTATTTTCTCTAATGCCATTTTCATCAATAAACCGATGTCTTTTGATTCATCAGGAATAGTATCAATTAAGCCAATTTCTTTTAAATACTTAGGAGTAATTGATAAAGCAATCGTATCGCCAATGGCTTCATGAAAGCCATCATTGGCACTATTTTGATAAAATACCGGCTGATTTTTATAGGCTCGTTGGTAAAAGTTATGACCGAGTTCGTGGTGAATTACCGCAAAATCTTCGCCAGTTTTTTGAATACACATTTTAATGCGAATATCATCTTGGCTATCAATATCCCAAGCAGAAGCATGACAAATTACGTCTCTATCAGCGGGTTTTTTAAATAAAGAACGTTGCCAAAATGTTTCAGGTAAAGCGTCAAACCCCAATGAAGTAAAAAAGTTTTCTGCACCTTTTACCATTTTTATTTCATCATAATTATGCTTGGCTAGCTGTTGGGTTAAATCATAACCAGGATCGGCATTTTCAGGGGCAACTAAATCATAAATGTTTCCCCAAGACTGAGCCCACATATTACCGAGTAAGTGAGCAGGAATAGGCTTGTCTTGCGGTACTTTATCTTCACCATACTTTTTGCCTAATTCAGAGCGAACATAGCAATGCAAATCATCATAAAGTGGCTTAACTTGTGTCCATAAACGATCAAGTTCTTTAGCAAAATCTTCTGCAGGCATATCATAGTTAGAGCGCCACATTGCGCCTAAATCTTTATAACCTAAGCTTTGGGCACCTTCGTTAGCTAATTCTGTTTGGCGAACATATAAGTCTTTCATTGGCGGGCTAATTTCTCGCCAACCTTGCCAAAGTTCAAGTAATTCATCATAGTTTCTTGAAGTAGCCATGCGAGCAGTCATATCACCTAAGCTTAAGGTTTCACCTGCTTTAGTTGTGTAAGTTCCTTTGCCGTACATGCTACCGAGTTTTGCGCCTATTTCAGCTAATTCAGCTGATTTTTTTGTCTCTTGAGGGGCTGGCATAACTAAGCTTTGCTTTAAAATATTTAACTTTCTGCGTTGGTCTGCGCTAACCTCTACATTGTCAAATTTAGCTGCTTCTACCGCATAACGAACTCCAGCTTCGGTGAGTTTTTGGTTTGCCGCTGACGAAAGAGCCGCGGTATCATCGGTGATAAAATTTTGATAAATCCATTCTGCTCGAGATCCTTCAAGGTTTAATTTAACCAAATCTTCAGCAACTTTAGTTAAAAAAGCTTCTGCATCTTGAGCTGTTAATTGTGTACTAGTGCTCGTTTCTGTTTGTGAAGGTGTTTTTTCAACCCTAGTCGTTGATTGAGTTTGTTCTTGGTTACAGGCTGATAATGTTGTTGTAACCAGTAAAGCGATTGCAGTTAATTTAAGTTGATTCTTCATAGCTTATTATTATAAAAATGACTTGAGCTTTGAGTATATAAAAATAAGTCTGGAGTACAAGAATAAAAAGCAAAAAAAAGACTCAGCACCGATTGACAGATCAGGTCGCTGAGTCAGGAAGTAAACTTTACTGTATGTTATGAACATCTAAATTAATAATAGTTCATTTTTTTTGCATTTTTATTCAAAAAATAATCTTTTTTAATGCTATTGGGTAAATAGAATAATATTTGTTTGTTTTTTATACTTTTTTATTTTTATCAAGGTTAAATTTTTTACATCGGTAAGCTTATCTTGACCAAGTGAAGATGAAACGGTATTTTAAACGCATGTTTAAACTGACTGTTTGATTTATATAATGACGACAAAGAATAAAATTTTAGATGCAGCAGAAAAGCTTTTTGCAGATAAGGGCTTTAATGGCACTTCATTAAGAGAAATAACAAGTCAAGCGGAAGTTAATTTAGCGGCGGTTAATTATCATTTTGGTTCAAAAAAAGAATTAATAAAAGCGGTAATGTCTCGTTATATGAATGAATTATCGCCTCGTTTAGAATCAGCACTCATTACTATTTGTAATGAAGAAAAACAGCCTACATTAGTTGAGGTTTTTTCAGCTTTTGTGGAGCCTTTACTTGCGTTAAACCAATTTAAAGAAAATGGTACAAGTAATTTTTTACAATTACTAGGGCGAGGTTATACTGATTCTCAAGGCTTTTTACGCTGGTTTTTAACGACACGCTACCCTGTTGTTATTGACAGTTTTATTACTGCGGTTCATAAGGCGTATCCTGAATTAAGCACAGAAGAGATGTTTTGGCGATTACATTTTACCATGGGAACAATTGTTTTTACGATGTCTTCAAGTGATGCTCTGATGGATATTGCTAAAAATGATTTTAATAAAAATATTGATATTGCGGGGGTTATTAAGCAGGTTATACCGTATGTTGCCGCAGGTGTTGGTGCACCTATTCGATAAAGATAAAATGATTGTTTTTTCCACTTAGCGAAAGTTACAGGGCAACAATATTAGAATATTAGCGATTGTTACCCTGAGATTTTTCATGATTGTAAAAATAGACTGAAAAATCAATCTGCTTTAGAACATTTTTTTATCAACTAAGCGAGCGCCTAAAACTAAGGCAAAAACAGCGGCATAAACAGCATAAACCACGATCATCCATTGTGGCATGCTATAGCCTAAAAACTCCCATGAAATTTTTCCACAGTCGCCTGTTGCTTCAAATAATGCCGGTATCCACTGGTGCAAAGGCGCCCAACTAGGAAAATTAGGAATAAACTCACAACTAAAAAAGAGTGAAAAAGTGGCAGATTGCATTTCAACATGTTCTATTGCTAATAATAATCCCCAAATACTGCCCGTACCCCAAAGAACATAAGCCAGTAAGCGCGTTAAAATAAACTTACAACCTATTACACCAACCATGCCAGCAAAAAATATTGCCCAAATAGCAACGCGTTGATAAATACACATGATACAAGGCGCTAAGCCCATAACATATTGAAAGTAAAGAGCGACCAATTCTAAAGCAAGTGCAGACAAAGCTAAAATTAGCCAAGCACGTGGTTGCTCTGTTAAGTTACTTAAAAAATTCATTTAAATTTCCAATCGTTTTTATAAGGATTTATGTTGATATATTTTAGTGTGTTTATTGTATATGAATATAACTCTACCCACTAGGGGCTGTTGAGCAAAGTTCAACAGCCCCTAGTGTCTTTAAATAATCGTTAAAAATCAACATGCTCTAGTCGTTTATCGTTATGTCACTTATTTATTGCATTTATTAAAAAGGCAGATATTTCACTGGCAACCGTTAAGGTTTTATCACGACTTGCTTTGCCTAAGCCTGAGCTGTCTGTAAAGGGGGCGATTTCCATCATATCAGCGGCACTAATAGGATAATGTTTTGCTAAGGTGGTTAATATTTCCATGGCTTGCTCAGGGAGTAGCCCGTCAGGTTCAGGCGTGCCTGTTGCGGCAACATAGCTGTCATCAATGGCATCAATATCAAAGCTGACATAAAGCTCATCAATATTCTCATTCTGTAGTTGGGCTAATATTTTTTCTACAATAGTGTTAGCACCTTGTTCGATAACTTCATGAGCCCAATGTTGTGTAACGCCAAAGGTATTTTCCCAATGAGATTTTGGTTTACCGCTTGAACGAATACCAATTTGAATTAAATGACTTGGTGAATTTAAATCATCTAAAATATGTGTACACCAAGAACCAAAGCAGATATCTATACCTAGGCGTTCTACAAGTAAGTCTGTATGAGCGTCAAAGTGAATAATGGCTGCACGTTTTCCTTGGGCTTTTTTAGCTTGTAAGTAAGCTTTTGTAAGCGGGTAACTAACGGAATGATCACCACCAATACCAAAAAGACCTTTTTCAGGGTATTGTGCATAAAAATCACGAGCAATATCTTCAGTAATGCTTAAAGGACTAACGTTGTAGGCGCTGTTTTCATCAGTATAAAGCGCTTTTTTACAGTTACTTAAGGTGGCTTCATTTAAATATTTATCATGCAACAAATGCGGAATAACCCGCACATCACCGATATCAAAAGCCTTTGTTTGTGGGTACTTTTCAAGCAAAGCTAATCTTAAAAATAAAGGCCCCCAGTTGGCGCCACGTAAAATACCGCCTCCACAATCAGAAGCAATACCTAAAATAACCGCTTTAGTGCTGTGTGCTAAATTATTTAATGACTCTGCCCATAATTTTTCAACATCGTCAGTTTGACCAAAAATAGTTTTTTGGAGCTTTTCTTTACGCTCTTTTGCTGTGCTAAACGTATATACACCACTACCCGGAGGACATAAACACTGTGTTATTTTGTGATGAAATGATGATTGTTGTGACATAAAAAAACCTCGATACTTGGTCAAATAAAATGAACGATAACTGACGAATATTAGAACAGCATTGCAACTAAATAAAACGTAAATAATAAAGCGTTAAGTACTTTAGCTACTCTTATTTACAGTGGTGAACTAACGACACAAAGCCGTGCGGCTATGTTGTTAATAATGTGTAAATTGTTGCCACAATAACCTTAAAAGAGTAACTACCTCTTAAGTAGTAATTTGCAAATATAAACTTTTATTACTTAATTTTTGCGTTAAAGTCTATTATGATTGCGCCGCAAAATTGGCATTATTATAACGAAATATTAAATTAATAAAAATTTTAAGAGAATTTTTGCTTGTCAGTTTGCATATTTACAGATATATCTAATATAAGAGTCACCATTAATGATATTACTCACATTGGTCATTTCGATAAGCTCGCATTGAAATGAGCGTTGCAGTTAATAATTTTCTAGTAAATGGTTCGTGCTATATAAGATAAGGTCATCATTATTTACTAGAACAATAGGAAATAAAAACAAAAATGGCAAAAAACCTGGTTATTGTCGAATCACCAGCTAAAGCAAAGACAATTAATAAGTATTTAGGCAAAGATTACATTGTAAAATCTAGCGTTGGGCATATTCGAGATCTTCCAACAAGCAGCACGGGTAAAAAAGTAGCCACTAAATCACCTGCTGAAGTGCGTAAAATGAGCCCAGAAGAAAAAACTAAATACAAAGCTAAACGCGATAAAATGGCGTTAGTTAATCGCATGGGTATTGATCCTGAGAATAATTGGAAAGCTAATTATCAAATTCTGCCCGGCAAAGAAAAAGTGGTGGCAGAACTAAAAAAACTTGCTAAGGCTTCAGACCATGTATATCTCGCAACCGATTTGGATCGCGAGGGAGAAGCAATTGCATGGCACTTAAAAGAAATTATTGGTGGCAATGATGATAAGTTTAGCCGAGTTGTTTTTAATGAAATAACTGAAAATGCTATTCAACAAGCTTTTGCCCACCCAGGTGAGCTAAGTATGCCAGGCGTTAACGCACAACAAGCGCGTCGCTTTTTAGATCGTGTTGTGGGTTTTATGGTTAGCCCGCTATTATGGAAAAAAATAGCGCGGGGATTATCGGCTGGTCGCGTGCAATCGGTTGCGGTTAAATTAGTTGTTGAGCGTGAACGTGAAATTAAAGCGTTTAATCCTGAAGAATATTGGGAAGTTGAAGCTAAAACCCATACTCAACAGCAAGAACCTTTAGACTTAGCCGTTACGCATTATCAAGGTAAAACTTTCAAGCCGACTAATGAAGCCGATGCAAAAAGTGCGGTTGCTAATTTACAAGATGCTCAATATGAAGTCAGTAAACGAGAAGATAAACCCTCAAAAAGTTTACCTTCAGCGCCTTTTATTACCTCAACATTACAACAAGCGGCCAGCACTAAATTAGGTTATGGCGTTAAACGCACTATGGGATTAGCACAACGCTTATATGAAGCCGGTTACATTACCTATATGCGTACCGATTCAACCAATTTAAGTAAAGATGCGGTTGAAATGTGTCGTGGCTATGTAGCAAAAAACTTTGGTAAAAGCTACTTGCCAGAAAAACCGCGTAATTACAGTAGTAAAGCTAATGCGCAAGAAGCGCATGAAGCGATCCGCCCCTCTGATGTAAATTTAGAAGGTGCATTTTTGAAAAATGTTGATGCCGATGCTCGTAAACTTTATGACTTAATTTGGCGTCAATTTGTTGCCTGTCAAATGACGGCAGCACGTTATGATGTTTCAACCATTACGGTTAAAGCGGGCGATTTTGACTTAAAAGCTAAAGGTCGAGTCATGAAGTTTGATGGTTGGACACGTGTTCACCAGCAAAATAGTGATAAAGATAAACATTTACCTGATGTCAAAGTAGGTGATGAGATTATTCTTGATCAGCTCATTCCTTCTCAACACTTCACTAAGCCACCTGCGCGTTATAGTGAAGCCTCATTAGTTAAAGAGTTGGAAAAGCGCTCTATTGGCCGTCCTTCTACTTATGCTTCAATTATTTCGACTATTCAAGATCGTGGTTATGTGCGAATTGATAAAAAGCGCTTTTATGCTGAAAAAATGGGTGAAATTGTTACCGACAGTTTATCAGACAGCTTCAGTAACTTAATGAGTTACGATTTTACTGCGAATATGGAACGAGAGCTCGATGAAATCGCCGAGGGTCATGTTGACTGGAAAGCGGTATTAAATGAGTTTTATAAAAACTTTACCAAGCAACTTGAACAAGCTGATAAACCACCAGAAGAAGGTGGAATGCGCAAAAATGAGCCTGTTCTAGTTGATATTGATTGCCCAACGTGTGGACGTAAAATGGGTATAAGAACGGCTTCTACTGGTGTATTCTTAGGCTGTTCAGGTTATGCCTTGCCACCAAAAGAGCGTTGTACAACCACTATGAACTTAGTGCCGGGTAAAGAAGCGGTAAATGTTTTAGCTGAAGATCAAGAAACTGAAGCTTTACGTGCCATGAAACGTTGTCCTAAATGTGATACTGCAATGGACAGTTACCTCATTGACGAAAAGCGCAAACTACACGTGTGTGGTAATAATCCCGCTTGTGATGGTTATGAGCTTGAGCAGGGTAATTTTAAAATAAAAGGGTATGATGGCCCTATTATTGAGTGTGACAAATGCCATGCCGATATGGAGTTAAAATCGGGACGCTTTGGTAAGTATTTTGGTTGTACTAATAGTGAATGTAAAAACACGCGTAAGTTATTGAAAAATGGTGAAGCTGCGCCACCTAAAGAAGATCCTGTACACTTGCCTGAGTTACCTTGTGAGAAATCAGAGGCTTACTTTGTGCTACGAGATGGCGCTGCGGGTATTTTTCTTGCTGCCAATACGTTTCCGCGTTCGCGAGAAACTCGAGCACCGAAAGTATCTGAGTTGAAGCGTTTTAGAGACCGAATTTCACCTAAATTTTATTATCTTGCAGATGCTCCTGAAACAGATCCTCAAGGTAATCCTGCTATTGTTCGCTATAGTCGTAAAACTAAAGAACAATATGTAATGAGCGAAGTTGATGGAAAAGCAACGGGTTGGGTGGCTAAATATATTGATGGCCGTTGGGTAGAAGAGCAACCAAGTAAGAAAAAAGCGGCTAAAAAGACAACTAAGAAAGCGACTAAAAAGTCGTAGGGATCAAAAAGACTAGATTAATCTGAGTTTAGGTTAAATTATAATGGCGGGCTTTGCTCGCCTTTTTACTTGTCAGGTAACCCCAAGGTATTTACTGTATTAATCATCAAACCCTTCCACTTCATCTAAGGCTTTACGTGCTTGATTTATGCTGCAGTCTGTTTTAGCTAATAGCTCATTTAAGGTAATATCAGGTTTTAGTTTTATTAAAGTAACTAACTCTTGATGACTAATTTGGGCTTTATATTGTTTTAATAAGGGTACAAGCCATTGCCAACTTTTTTCATCGCTTTCCTCTATCTGATGAATAATTTGTTGTAATTGTGTTTGCGTGCTCACTAATTGCCAATGACGAGAGCGCCCAATTCGGTTAAGTTCAGCACCTGTTGCTCTGATCAGTGCTTTAAGCGCATAGGCTTTTAGTGAGCGCCGTAAAAAAGAGGAAAGCACAATGGTTTGGGGTTTAGCTTTGCGCATAAGAAGGTGTAACTATTGGGATGAAGGTTATTATGCGATAAGTCAGCTGTACTAACCCATCGCATGACAATGGCTGAGATTTATTACCACTTTTTCTTCGGTTGAAAAAGCATATCTAAATCGTCTTCTTCTGATTTTGCTTTTTTCGCACGATCTTCGGCATTGGTTGTTTTTAGCATCGCGGTGATTTCATCGAGTTTATCGTTTATCTCGTTAGTTTTCGCTTCTGTATATTCTGTTTTATGCGGGTGATTAGCTAAAGTGGTTAACGCTTTTTCAAAGTATTGGCGTGCAGAGCCTATCATTTCTTTAGCATAGGCTTGATTACCACGTTTAATTAGGGTTTCAATACTAATTTTTAATTGCATTGCATCAAGACGCATATCTTCACGCATGAACGTTTGCGCATCAAGTGTGCCTTTACTTTGCTCTGATTTTAAAATAATACGTAACTTTTTAATGGTTTGTAAAATCGCCACAAGATGTTGCTCATTATCTGGTAAGGTAAAGCTTTCTTCGCGATTACTGTTATTTAAGGCAAGGTCTTCAGCCGCTTTTAAGCGCGATTCTAAATCATTGACTCTACTTTTAGTGCGAGCATCAGGCATAATTTGTAGCATTTTTTTGGCGGCGTTAAGGCTACGGCGGTTGAGGATTTCTATCACACCTGGGTTAGGGGGTAAATTCCCCATATTCACAATAAGTTCTTCTGTTTCGTCGATAATCGCTTTTTGCTTTGCTGCTAAGGCGCGCTTCTCAGCTTCTTGCTTTTCTTTATGCTGCTGAATGGCACTGATCACTACAACAATGATTACCAATGCAACGATTAAACCAACAATAATTCCTATCATAATTGTTCTCGTTTTTAATAAACTGACTCGAAGTTTACAAAAAATGTATTGTAAAGCATAGTGCTATGTTCATATAAAGTATATTTATATTAAGTTGATCAATAATTCTAGTAAATTTAAATTTTATTATTAGCAGAAAACAATAAGAAAATTACAATAATTTTACATTCTATCGTTATTTATTTCATAAAAATTCAAAATAAGTCAATTTTTATGAAATTTATTTACAGAAACCAGTAAAGAGCTATAGAAACTCATCTGAATAAAGGCTATATTTTTAGCCTACTAAAAAAAAACACTAACTGTATTATGAAGCTGCAACAATTACGATACATTG
>WFQC01000069.1 GCA_015487235.1 Alteromonadaceae bacterium | reverse complement strand
GTAAGCTCATCATGACTATTTTTTAATAACCAGCTGGGTTTGCCGATTTTGTATATAACATTGTCAATAATGCCTTCAACGCCATAACCTGCATTAACGGTAACTCGCGTAGCTTTAACTGAAAAGTCTCTAAATTGGGCAAAAGCAAGTGCAATCGGGTGTTCAGAATGCACTTCTAAGCATGCTGCAATGGCAAGTATTTGTGACTTTTCATAATGTTCAGGCTCAACTATAACTATTTCTTTAAGGGTGAACTTTCCTGTTGTTAAGGTGCCCGTTTTATCAAAAGCAAAACAATCTATTTTAGGTAATGCTTCCATAACATGAGCTGATTTTATCATGATACCATCACGATTTAAGCGAGTAGTAGCACAAGTTAGTGCTGTAGGTGTAGCTAGTGATAAGGCGCAAGGGCAGGTGGCAACTAATACAGAAAGAGTTATCCAAAAAGCTTCTTCGGGTAAATGAAATGACCAGTAAATGGCGGTTGCTATAGCTGTGCACAAAATTAACGCGACAAAATACTGGGCTATAGTATCAGATAATTTTGCTAATTTAGGTTTATGAGCTTGTGATAATTCACTTAAACGAATTAATTGACTCAAAAAAGTTTGGCTACTTGCTTGTTTTACTTCAACAATTAAATTGCCGTCAGTATTAATGGTACCTGAAAATACTTTATCCCCCACTTTTTTAGAAACAGGAAGCTGCTCTCCAGAAAGCATTGCCTCATTGACTTGGCTGTTTCCTTCAATAATAACACCGTCGGCTGGAATGGTTTCACCGGGCTTAATAAGAATAATGTCTTGTGGTTTTAGTTTTTTTGCCGCAGTAAAGACTTCTTGTTCATCAATTAATAATGTTGCTGTCATCGGCATCAATTTTAATAGATTAGCAGAAACTTCAGCAGCCCTTGACCGTGCTCGAAACTCAAGATATTTACCAATCAATAATAAAAAGGTAAACATTGAAACTGATTCAAAGTAAACCTCTCCTTGTTGTGTAAATGTAGCCCAACTACTGGCACAAAAAGCAAGAATTATGGCAATAGATACTGGAACATCCATAGACAATCGCTTTATTTTTAAAGCATTATAGGCTCCTTGATAAAAGGGAAATGCGCTATAAAAAACAATAGGAATGGTAAGAAAAAAGCTTGTCCAGCGTAAATAAATTAAATTCGCGTCAGAAATACCACTAAAGGCACCAAAATATAAGCCAACAGCGATCATCATAACTTGCATCATTAAAATGCCCGCGATACCTAAGCGCTTAATAAAGTTTTTATTCTTTTTTTGATTTTGGGCTTCAACTTCACTCGCTTTAAAAGGGGTTGCTTGGTAACCCAAACGATCTATGGCGGTTAAAATATCACTGAGTTTTATTTGATCTTCATGCCAACGAACCGTTGCCCTTTGTGTTGTTGCATTAACATTAATATCAATAATGCCCTTAATTTTATGTAGTTGTTGCTCTATTAGCCAAGCACAAGCTGCACAACTGATACCATCTACAGACAAAATAGCTTCATGAAACTTATCGGTTTGATAGGTAAATTCACTTTGTAAATTTTTATCATCAAGCAACTGATGACGCTTTAGATCTTCAGGAATTAAAGGTGCTGATTTTTTAGCTGATTCTGTTCTAAATTTGTAGTAATCGGTGAGATTATTTTCAACAATTGTTTTAGCAACGGCTTCACAGCCTAAACAACACATAGGTTGTGCTTTGTTATGAATAGTAACCGTTGCGTTGAAGCCTTTGGGGATCGCTTCTCCGCAATGAAAACACGTTGTAGATTGATGGTTCATTAGATTACTTTGCTATTTCGGCTTTTATATCAATAAAACCTGATTGAGGCAGATGAACGGTTTTTTCGATTTTCCAATGGTTTTCAAATGGTGTAAAAGTGATTAACCATTTGCCCGTAATTTCGTGATCAAAATGATAACGAAAATCACCATTACCATCGGC
This sequence comes from Alteromonadaceae bacterium, assembly GCA_015487235.1. Lineage (GTDB taxonomy): Bacteria > Pseudomonadota > Gammaproteobacteria > Enterobacterales > Alteromonadaceae. Next base: position 3,941 of record WFQC01000069.1, on the reverse strand, counting down.
GGTTAAAGCCAAATAAAAGTCTTTTTCTGCGAGGGTCGGATGGTAAAAATTAACATTCAATACAGGAAACTGCTTCTCAATGCCTGTAGGTTTAATAATTAACTCATTATTACTTAGTTTTAATGCAAATTTGATCCCAAGTTTTTGGGCTTGTTTTATTTTAGATAATTCTAAATTAATAGCTTTACCTTTTTTATAATAATCGCCTACAACAAGGCTATCAGGTTCATTCGTTGCAATAAAAAAAGTGGTAATACTGGCAACAACAGCAATAGCAGGTAAGATAAAAATTAACCAAGCCCAAGGCTCTTTATACCAAGAAGTTTTTTTCATAGTGAAGCGTTCATTTCCCATTATTTTATTAGAAGATAATTGTACTGGATTTCACAAAAACATACGATGGATAATGACAAAAAATAACAAAAAAGCCTTGTAAAATTACAAGGCTTTTAAAGGGATATAAAAAATAACTTAATTATTTTTTATGCGATAAACTATAGACATAAGCGGCAATAACATGCACTTTTTCTTCGCCTAAAATGTTATCCCAAGCTGGCATTACACCGGCACGGCCATTACGTATAGATTCTTGTACTTTACGTTCTGAACCACCATAGAGCCAGATGTTATCTGTTAAGTTAGGTGCTCCTAATGGTAAGTTGTAGCTTAATAAGCTACCTTTACCTTCTGGTCCATGACAACCCATACACATGGCAAAACGTGATTTACCTGCTTCAGCTAATGCTGGGTCAACATCACGACCACTTAAACTAAGCACATAAGCGGCAACCTCTTTTACGCCTTGTTCACCACCTAAAGCAGCTTTCCATGCCATCATGCCGTTAGCTTTACGACCATGCATAATGGTTTCTTTAATTGTTTCAGGTGAACCGCCATATAACCAGTCATCATCAGTTAAGTTAGGAAAGCCCGTTGTACCGCGAGCATCACTACCATGACATTGTGAACAGTTTTGTAAAAAGAGGCGTTGACCTACTTTTAACGCTTTAGGATCGGTTGCCAAGTCTTCAATACTACGCGCGGCATAGGCTTCAAAAATAGGGCCAAACTTTGCGTCAGCAGCAGCAACTTCTCTATCATACTGTACTATTTTATTAGCTTTTTTGGCGGCAATGGTTTGTGCTTTAGACTCTTCAAGCGTCATAATGCCTTGGTTAGAGCTTTTCCAACCAAATAAACCTTCCCAATTACCCAAGCCTGGGTAAACCAATAAATAACCAAATCCCCAAATGATTGTTAATAAGAAGAATGTGCTCCACCATTTAGGTAGTGGGTTATTCAATTCTTCAATGCCATCGAAAGAGTGCCCCATAGACTCTCCTTCTTTGACACCCGTGAAGTTCTTTAAACACCAGCGCAACAGTAGGTAACAACCTACCAAAGTGCCAAGCGTTAGAACTGTTATCCAGATACTCCAGAAGCTAGACATTATTATTAGTCTCCTGTTTGCTTTGTTCTTTATTGTGAGCTGGGGTTATATCATCCTCTAAAATCGAATCAGCAATTTTGTCAAAACTCGATTTTCGTCCTTTGCTATATGCCCAAATCACTATAACGATAAAAAGTGCGAAAATTAGTAGGGTAAAAATCCCTCTAAGTGTACCGTAATCCATATTATTTCAACGCATGGCCAAGTGTTTGTAAGTAAGCAATTAAGGCTTCCATTTCTGTTTTACCTTTTACTGCTGCTTTAGCACCGGCAATATCTTCCGCACTATATAACGGAATATATTCGCCTTGGTCGTTTTTATGGCTACGATTGCGCGTTAAAAAGTTAAATGTTTCTAACTTTTTAGCGGTTAACTCACCATCTAATATGTTTTCGTCAAGCCATTTAAATGAAGGCATATTTGACTCAGGTACCACTGAACGAGGATCGATCAAGTGAGCACGATGCCAGTCATCACTATAACGACCACCAACTCGAGCTAAGTCAGGCCCCGTACGTTTTGAACCCCATAAAAAGGGATGTTCCCATACTGATTCACCTGCCACTGAATAATGCCCGTAACGTTCAGTTTCTGCACGAAATGGACGGATCATTTGGCTATGGCACACATGACAACCTTCACGAATATAAATATCACGCCCTTCCATTTGAAGTGCAGTGTAAGGTTTTAAGTTAGTTACAGGAGTTGTAGTGTCTTTTTGGAAAAACAAAGGAGTTATTTCTACTAAGCCACCAATACTGATCGCTAATATGGCAAAGATAAAAAATAACCCAACATTTTTTTCTACTTTTTCATGCTTATTTACAGATTTATTAGTCATTTCTTAAACTCCTTAAGCTGCTTCAACGGGTTGAAGGCTGCCTTTTTCTGCTTTGATTGTTTTAATCATGTTATAAAGCATGATCACAAAGCCAGCTACGACTAAAACACCACCTAAGAAACGCATAAAGTAGAATGGATATGAAGCAGTTAAGCTTTCTACGAAACTATAAGTTAACGTACCATCAGTATTTACTGCGCGCCACATTAAACCTTGCATTACCCCTGAAATCCACATAGCAACAATGTATAAAATAATACCGGCAGTATGGATCCAAAAATGGGTGTTAATCAATTTAATGCTATACATACGACCTTGATTAAATAAAACAGGGATCAAGTGATACATCGCACCAATAGAGACCATAGCTACCCAACCAAGCGCACCAGAGTGAACATGACCAACAGTCCAGTCAGTATAATGTGATAATGCATTAACTGATTTAATCGCCATCATTGGACCTTCAAAAGTAGACATACCATAGAAAGATAATGAAACAATTAAGAAGCGTAAAATAGGGTCATTACGTAATTTATGCCAAGCACCAGATAAGGTCATGATACCGTTAATCATACCACCCCATGAGGGTAGAAAGAGTACTACTGACATTACCATACCTACAGACTGAGTCCAATCAGGTAAAGCGGTATAGTGAAGATGATGAGGGCCTGCCCAAATATATAAAGAAATTAAAGCCCAAAAGTGAACAATAGATAAACGATATGAGTAAACAGGGCGCTCTGCTTGTTTAGGCACAAAATAATACATCATACCTAGGAAACCAGCCGTAAGTAAGAAACCCACTGCGTTATGCCCGTACCACCACTGCATCATTGCATCAATAGCACCAGGATAAATAGAGTAAGATTTCATCATTGAAACGGGTACTACCATACTGTTACCAATGTGAAGCACTGCTACTGTGACAATAAATGCACCAAAGAACCAGTTAGCAACATAAATGTGTGATGTTTTACGTTTAACTAGGGTGCCAAAAAATACAATAGCGTAAGATACCCAAACAACAGCAATAGCAATATCAATTGGCCATTCTAATTCAGCATACTCTTTACTTGAGGTATAACCTAAAGGTAAAGAAATCACTGCCGCTAGAATAATTGCTTGCCATCCCCAAAAAGTGAATGCCGCAAGCTTGCCGCCAAAAAGTGTTGTTTTACAGGTTCGTTGAACAACATAATAAGATGTTGCAAACAGCGCACTAGTACCAAAAGCAAAAATTACTGCATTGGTATGAAGTGGACGTAGACGAGAGTAGGTTAACCATGGGGTATCAAAGTTTAAAGCTGGCCAAATTAATTGCGCAGCAATAATAACACCCACCAATGTACCAACCAATCCCCAAATTACAGTCATTACAGTAAACTGACGTACAACATCAAAGTTGTAGTCAACTGCCGACATATTAGTTTGACTCATGTTATGGTTTCCGCAAGTTATAATTATTAACAAGAATTTTTATTTGCTTAAATATTTATCATCTTTTATTAGTAGCAACTAATAAAATGTGATAAATGTCACCTAGCGCCAAGTTTTACACTCTGGTAACGTCAGAATTTTACCCTTTGCGTGTGTTATAAATCAACAAACATCATGGCATTAGTCTGTCTCTTATACACATCTCCGAGCCC
>WFQC01000068.1 GCA_015487235.1 Alteromonadaceae bacterium | reverse complement strand
CTGCATGATGATGCATGGATAAACTGGAGTTTTAATGAATATGGTTGGTTAAATAATCAGCACAGTTTATATTATTTATCAGAAGAAAGTGGTTATTCACACCTTTATATAAAACCATTACATGGCAAAGCAAGGCAACTTACTTCAGGTCACTTTGAAGTGAGTGATTTAACCTTATCAAATGATGAAAAAACGCTATTTTTTAAGGCAAATAAAAAACACCCCGGTATTTATGAAATTTATAAAATTGATCTTGATGATGCAAAAATTACGGCATTAACACAATTAGGTGGTATGAACGACTATAGTTTAAGCCCAGATAACCGTAAATTATTGATACAACATTCAACGGTTACTATGCCTCCAGAGCTTTATGTGCAAAATGCACAAGCTAATGCAACGGCTAAACGACTCACTTATACGGTGTCTAAAAAGTTTTTATCAATGCCTTGGGTTGCACCAACCGTTGTTGCCATACCGTCTTCACATCAAGACAAGCCTATTTATTCTAAAGTTTATTTACCTAAAAACTTTGATAAAACCGCCAATAAAAATCGTGCGGTGATGTTTAGCCACGGTGCAGGTTATTTGCAAAATTCGCATTTAGGTTGGTCAGGCTATTTTCGAGAATATATGTTCCATAGCATGTTAGTACAACAAGGTTATGTGGTTATTGATATGGACTATCGTGCCTCGGCTGGTTATGGTCGCGATTGGCGTACGGCTATTTATCGTCATATGGGGAAACCTGAAGTTGAAGATATGCGTGATGGCGTAAATTGGCTCGTTGAAAATGCTAATGTTGATCGCAACCGTATTGGTACTTATGGTGGCTCTTATGGTGGCTTTTTAACATTAATGTCAATGTTTACAGCACCTGACTTGTTTCAATCGGGTTCAGCATTACGTTTAGTGTCAGATTGGGCTTATTACAACCACGGTTATACTTCAAATATTTTAAATACGCCTGCCGATGATGCTATTGCCTATGAGCGCAGTTCACCGATTTATTTTGCGGAAGGTTTAGAAAAACCGTTATTAATTAACGCGCCAATGGTTGATGATAATGTGTTTTTTCAAGATACCGTGCGTTTAGTTCAGCGTTTAATTGAGCTTGAAAAACAAGACTTTGAAACCGCTATTTACCCTGTTGAGCGTCATGGTTTTGTGCAACCAAGCTCTTGGTTAAATGAATATCGCCGTATTTACAAATTATTTGAAAATACTTTATAGTGACCCCTCACGCTGATCTTTATGGCTTCTTCTTTAATCATAAAGATCAGCAACAAGTAAGTATCAAGCATCTGAGGTGATATTAAATCGCTGTTTATAATTTAGACTATCCTTATATAACTCGCTATTTTTATTCTGTTTTTTGTGTGACATAAATCAAATCAACTTTTTAATTATTGAGTTAGATCAAACTAAAATTCACTACCTTTGCTTTTATTTTAAAAGTTGATCCAAATCATGTTGCTTACACTCAACTTAGCTGATAGTAGCCATATAGTTACATTTGTTTACATGAACACAACATTTGTACTGTTTTGCTAGTGTCATTGTTTAGGCTGTTTTCACTGTGAAATGACCAAGCAAAATAGCTAAAAAGTTTTAAATTGTATAAAAACAACTGAGGAAAACACGATGAAAAAAATCAAGTTTGGACTATCGGTGCTTGGTCTAGCTATTGGTATGGCAACTACAGGATTAAGCATGTCAGTTTCAGCTGCGGAACCAACGCTGTCAAAAGCTGACTTTGAAAAAGCACAACTCCATTATTTTCAACGTTGCGCTGGCTGTCATGGCGTTTTACGTAAAGGAGCTACTGGTAAAAACTTAGAGCCTAAAAATACTTTGAAAAAAGGTCAAAAGCGCTTAGAAAAAATTATTGCGCTAGGTACTGAAGGTGGTATGAATAACTTTGATGATATTTTTAGCGCCAAAGATATTTCAGACTTGGCGACCTTTATTCAAATGACACCACCTGTGCCACCTGAAATGTCATTAGAACAAATGCGTTCTTACACTAAACAATTTGTTGATCCAAAAGATTACCCTGCAAAACCTTTGCATAATTTAAATTGGAAAAACTTCTTTATCGTAATAGAGCGTGATGCTGGTAAAGTAGCTATTGTTGATGGTGATACTAAAAAAGTGGTTGCTCATGTTGACACAGGTTATGCGGTACACGTAATTAAAGGTACTGAGCACCATAAAACGCAACATGCAAAAGATATTGGCCGTTTTTGGTACACCATTGGTCGAGACGGTAAAGTCACTAAAATCGATTTGTGGCAAACACCAGATAAAATGTTAGTGGCTGAAACCAAAATGGCTTATGACGCACGTGATATCGCAGTTTCAGGTGATGGTAAATATGTTATTGCCGGTGGCTATTGGCCTGCTCACTTTGTGATCATGGACGCTGTCACGTTAAACCCATTAAAAGTGGTTTCAACACGTGGTTACAATACGAAAGGTGAATTTGTTAATGAAGCACGTGTTGCAGCAATTTACACTACACCGAATGAGCCAACGTTCTTAGTTGCTGTAAAAGAGCTCGGTCAAATGTGGCAAGTTGATTACACTGATTTAGATAACTTGCGCATTGAACAAATTAGTTCTGCTGAGTTTTTACATGACGGTTTCTTCGATCCAACAGGGCGTTACTTCCAAATTGCAGCGAATGCTTCAAATAAAATGGTAGTCGTTGATACCAAGCGTCGTAAGTTAGAAGCCATGATTGATGTTGATACTTTACCGCATCCTGGCCCTGGTGCTAACTGGGTTGATGAAGAATGTGGCCCTGTTGGTGGTACCACGCATTTAGGCACAGGTTTAGTCTCTGTTTGGGGTAATGATCCTATGGGACACCCAGATAAAGCGTGGAAACTTTGTTATGAAGTTGAAACAGATGGTGCTGGTGCCTTTATTCGTACTCATGAAAATTCACCCTATGTTTGGGCTGATCAGCTAAAACATCCTGAGCCAGAAATACAGCAATCAGTACAAGTATTTGATAAGAAAACCCATGAAATTGTTAAAACTATTCGTGTAACCACCGAGCCAGGTAAAGTTGCACTACATATGGAATTTAACAAAGCGGGTGATGAAGTTTGGGTATCAGTATGGAACCGCAAAGAATCTAAAAAACCATTAGGTGAAATTGTGGTTTATGATGCAAAAACATTGAAAGAGAAAGCACGCATTAAAGGGTTAACAACACCAACAGGTAAGTTTAACGTTTATAACCGTGTAAATCATAAAACTTAATTATAACCGTTAAGTTTTAAAGCTTGTGGGCGTAATACATGTTACGCCCACAACCCAACCGACTACTGTGTTGTCTTAATCTCTCAGAGCTTATTATGTCAAAAAATACAAATCAAAAAGCAAGTTTTTGGTCTCGTCGACTCATACTTGGTACTACGATTTCTGGCGCAGCTGTTTTCTTTATTGTTGGTATTATTTTCTGGGGTGGCTTTAATACTGCCATGGAAGCAACCAACACCTTAGAATTTTGTATTAGCTGCCATGAAATGGAAGACAATGTTTATAAAGAATATAAACCGACCATTCATTATGCCAATCGAACTGGCGTTAGGGCTATTTGTTCTGATTGCCATGTGCCTGATCCTTGGGTGCATAAAGTTGTTCGTAAAATTCAAGCTTCAAAAGAAGTGTTTTATTGGCTAACGGGTAAAATTGATACCCCTGAAAAGTTCAATCAGCATCGTTTAGAATTAGCTAAAAATGTTTGGAAAACGATGAAAGAAACAGACTCAAGGGAATGTCGTAACTGTCATAACTTTGAATCAATGAATCCTGAGTTTCAAAAGCCTCGTGCGCGTAAGCAACATTTAAATGCCTTTAAAATTGGTCAAACGTGTATTGATTGCCATAAAGGTATTGCTCACGGTAATGTACGTGATCAGCTAAGTGATGAAGAACTTGAAGCGCTAGAAGCGCCTGATCCTCGTTATATTCGTGAAATTCCTGAAATGTATAAGAAAGGATTACAGCGAATAGAAGAAAAAGAAGCAAAATTAGCTGCGCAAGCCAAAGCTGAAAAAGCCGCGCAAAAAGCAGCAGAGCAAGCAAAAATTGAACAAGCTGTTGCGAAAGCTCTTGCAAGTAAAGGCCAAGGTAATAGTGTGGCTAAGCCTGAAAATCAAGCCAGTAATATTAATATTGATTGGAATAAAGCACATTCAACTGACATTACCATTTTTTACCCCGGTACAGCATCAATGGAATGGGTATTAGGGCGTAAACATGGTGGTAAACGTGCCTTTACTAAAGGAGATCGTTGTGTTGAATGTCATGGTGAAGAAACGGCAGATATAGGTAAAAACATTGTGACAGGTGAAAGTGAAAAAGACTTAGAGCCTCATGTTATTCCGAATAAACGCGGTAGCATTCCTGTTACTATTGATGCAAGCCATGATGATGAATACTTATACCTACGCTTTAGTTGGGAAAATGCAGTACATCAACCCGTTCCTTTTGTTGAAGGTGGTAAAATGGATGCTAAAAACCCCATTAAACTTGCCTTTATGATCGCCACTGATGAAGTTGAGTATGCTGACAGAGCAGGTTGTTGGGGAACCTGTCATGCTGACGCTAAAGAAATGCCTTTTGCACCGAAAAAAGAAGTATTAGTAGGATCTGACTTAGCTAAACGACTAGATCTTAATTCAGGTGTTACAAAATACTTGAAAGAAACTCGTACTAAAATTGAGCTAAAAGGACGCCGTGGTAAAGCATTAGGTGGCTGGGATAAGCTAAAAGATGAAAGTGACATTAAAGCCTTACAAGATGCTGGAAAATATATGGATATTGTGCGCTACAAAGCTGGAGAAAAAATCGTAGAAGACGGCGAAATTTTGGCTGAACGCATTATGCATGGCGGTCAAGGTGCCGAAGTTGAAGCGACACTTGATGGCAATATCTGGACAGTTATTGTTAAGCGTAAACTAAAATCTGATAAAGCAGGTGATGTGAATATCGAAGCCGGTAAGTTGTATAACTTTGGGTTTGCAATTCACGATGATTATACCAATGGTCGCTATCACCATGTTTCATTAGGCTATAAACTGGGCTTAGATAACCCCGAAGCTGAAATAAATGCCACTAAACAATAAATAACCCTCTCTTTGATTAAAACCCTTAAAAACCTCGGCTTTGTTCGAGGTTTTTCTTTTTAATTTACGTTAAAATTTGTTAGACTGCGCGCGTAAACCAAGGGGTGTGTTTGTACTGAGTTTATCAGTAACACTGAGACGTTTATCGAACCCTTTGAACCTGAACCGGATAATACCGGCGTAGGGATGGTTAATTTATGCAAGACTTATTTCAAAAAATAAGTGCATACTCTTCAAGTAGTAACCTCCGTGTGCCGGATCCCATAAATAAACATGAGATCCTAAAATGACCTTAATAAAATCTGCATTAACACTGGCTGTCTTAGCTGGTTTATCGACACTTGCCACTGCCGAGCAATTAGCTAATGATAAAACAACAGAAAAAACAATTGATGAACTTGAAGTGATCACTGTAATAGGTGATTTTCGTCAACAAAACCTACAAAAAAAAGCCGATGCCATTACCGTTTTAAATGCTGAAAATATTAGTCAACGTAATGCACAAAATTTAGAAGAGCTTATAGCATTAGCCCCGAATTTAAATTTTTCTAGTGGTAGCCAACGTGCCCGTTATTATCAAATTCGTGGTATTGGCGAGCGCAGTCAATTTCAAGAAACTATTAACCCATCAGTGGGTTTGCTTATTGATGGCATTGATTTAAGTGGTATTGGAAGTATTGCCTCAACCTTTGATATTAGCCAAATTGAAATATTCAGAGGCCCACAGGGTACACGCTTTGGCGCTAATGCTATGGCAGGTATTATCAATATTACCAGTAATGCGCCAAGTGATGAATTTGAAAGTGCCTTGCAATTAAAAGTGGGTAATTATGATAGTTTAGGCGCAGGTTTTGTTTTTTCAGGCCCCGCTACTGAAAAGGTTAACTATCGTTTGGCCATTGAAAAATACCAAAGTAATGGTTTTATTGAAAACACTTTTCTTGAACGTGATGATACCAACAACAGAGATGAGTTAACATTACGAGGAAAGCTGGCAATACAAGCCAGTGATGAGCTAACAGTTGATTTAACGGTATTTCATGCCAATTTTAATAATGGTTATGATGCTTTTTCTCTTGATAACACTCGTCAAACAATGTCTGATCAACCAGGATTTGACGACCAAAAAACCAACGCGTTAGCCAGTAAGTTTACCTACACAGGTATTACGCCTCATGATTTAGTTATTTCATTAAGTTATGCCGACTCGACATTAGCCTATGGTTATGATGAAGACTGGAGTTATGTGGGGTTACACCCATGGGAATATTCATCAACTGATCAATATTTTCGCGATAGAACAACCTTTACTGCAGATATTAGTGCTATTTCAAAAGCAGGGCATGAAGTATTTAACGGTACTACGGCTTGGGTTGCAGGTTTTTATCGTAAACAAGAACGTGAAGATTTATTACGACAATATACCTACTTAGCGGATGATTTTAACTCAAAATTTGATACTACCACTACGGCTGCTTACGTACAGTTTGACACCCAATTAACTGAAAAACTTACCTTAACAACAGGCTTGCGTTATGAAACTCGCCAAGCTGATTATCAAAATAGTGATTTGTTTGATGACAGTTTTACTGACAATATGCTAGGTGGAAAAGTGATTCTCGCTTATCAAGCTGACGCCGATACACTATGGTATGGGCAAATAAATCGAGGTTTTAAAGCTGGTGGAGCCAATACTGATGGTAGTTTATCAGTAGAGCAACGCACTTTTTCGGCAGAGTATTTAACGAATTATGAACTCGGTTATAAGGTTAATTTACTTGATAACAATGCTTATTTAAGAGCCGCAGTATTTTATATGAATAGGCAAGATATGCAGGTTAAAGGCTCTCATACCATTACTCATGCTGATGGCAGTAGTGAGTTTATTGTGTATATTGATAATGCCGCTGGCGGTACGAACAAAGGTGTTGAGATAGAATCAGCATGGCAAATTAACACGACAGTAGAAATTTATAGCGCATTAGGTTTGTTATATACAGAGCTTAACGATTTTATTAATGCACAAGGCGTTGATGTTTCAGGACGAGATCAAGCACACGCACCCAATTATCAGTATAATTTGGGCATTAATTTACAGCTTGATGATAACTGGTTAGTTAACTTATCGCTGGAAGGTAAAGATAACTATTATTTTTCAGTAAGTCATAACGAGAAATCACAAAACATTAACTTAGCGAATATTAGCCTTAGTTATAATGAAGAAGATTGGCAGTTAAATTTGTGGATGCGCAATGTCTTTAATAAAGACTACGCCACAAGAGGTTTTTATTTTGGTAATGATCCTCGAGATGGTTACAGTGCTAAACAATATACCCAGTTAGGTGAGCCACAAGTATTTGGTATTACCTTTGATTACCAGTTTTAGTCAGTGGTAATACGGCTAGCCGCAATATTATAGCGTTAGCCGTAATATTATAGTTGTCACCCTGAATTTAGTTCAGGATCTTATCTGTTTAAACTAACACTTAAAAAGAGTTTAATAATGCAAGTATCCATTGATATTAGTTTATACCCTTTAGCAGAACATGATTTTAAGCATGAAATTTGGCAATTTATTAAAAAACTGCGTCAAGTTGAAGGCTTAAAGGTGATCACTAATGGCATGAGTACACAAGTTTTTGGTGAATACGATTTAACTGTGCAAACGGTTATGGCTGAGATAAAACATACTCATCAAAAACTAGGTTGTGCTGTCTTTGTATGTAAGTTTATTACGGGTGATCGCTCACACCTTGAGGTTGAAACTTAGTGTTAAACAGTAGTGAAATTACTCAGTATTTTTTAACTATGCCTTTATGGGAATGGCTAGCGGTTATTTTGTCGCTAGCCTATGTATTACTTGCAGCAAAAGGTAATAAATGGTGTTGGCCTGCTGCTTTTTTTAGCACACTGATTTACACGCTAATTTTTTATGATGTTGCTTTGTTTATGGACAGCTTTTTAAATGTTTATTACATGGTAATGGCTGTTTATGGTTGGTATTTTTGGCAAAATAAACAAGTAGATACAAGTAGCAACATAAGTTCACAGTCAACAGAATTAATACTACAATCATGGTCGATTGTAGCACACAGTAAAGCTATTGCTCTGTTGTTGTTAGCAACTTTGGCTATTGGTTTTTTTATGGCTAATTATACGAGTGCTTCTTTTCCTTACTTAGATACTATCACCACTGTTTTTGCTATTTTTGCGACTTATTTAGTGGCACAAAAAATTGTTGAAAATTGGCTTTATTGGTTAGTAATAGATGCCATTTCTATTTATCTTTATATTGCTAAAGGCTTACAACCAACCGCCTTTTTATTTTGTATTTACCTTATTATTGCCGCTTATGGGTATTGGTCGTGGTTACGAAAATATAAAATGCAGCGAAGCTCAGTAAATACAATCGCGCTTGAAGTTAATTGAGCATGAATACATCTCAGCTACAGCTAAATATATCACAACTCAATCAGTTGCCTTGCTTTGCTCGTATCGACACTATTACACCATTAAATTCAGGATTAAGTTGTACGAGCTATAAAATTCAAACCCAAGTAGGATGCTTTTTTGCCAAATATAGCGCTAATACCCACAGTAATGCTATAGCTGCTATTAATACTAATAGTGCTGCCGCTACTGCGGGGTTTGCCGCTAAAGTAATTTATAGTGATCAACATTGGTTTGTGAGTGAATATATTAATGGTATTGAATTGAAAAATATGGCATTAACATTAAATGAGAAAATCAATATTGCAGTAAAGTTAATGGGGCAATGCCATCAACTAACCTTTGATAAGTCCACGCTAAATAAATTGAATAGTGTTAAGCTAATACAAGCACAACTATCATCTAACCTTTTTACTCAACAGCAAGGTGAAATAATAGAAAATTTTTGTCGAAACTTTTCTATTGATACTTCCACAAACGTTTTCGTTACTTGTCATGGTGATTTGAATTTTTCAAATATTTTGAGCACAAATACATCACAGAATATCAGTTATTTAGTTGATTTTGATTGTGTTTGTTTGGCACCTATTGAATATGATATAGCCATGCTGTTGGCTGTGAACAGTATTGAACAAAAAGCTCTGCCTGCGGTTATAGCGAGTTACCAAAAGCAACATCACCTAATAACCAATAATGAAATGGTTATGCGTTACCTTTCTTTTTGTTATGTTATCAATGGGTTATGGTATATGGTTCAGGCGGAACAGCAAAATAACCCATTATTGAAAAGTTATGCTCATCAGCAGTTTAGGCTATTTGATCAGCTTGGTATTATTGATACAAGTCTTTATCGCTTAATGAGATAAAGTGCCACATTGCTACGACTAAGCCCCTATTAATTAGGCTGATGCACTTTCATAATAGAGATGAGCTAAGTTTTATTTTTGGCGACTTAAATTGGAAATTTTGTGAACTGGAAAGAATTAATCGAGAACCGTAATCGCTTTTTCTGGGTGCTACATAGCGCAGGTTGGCTTGGTTTTGCCTTGGTGCATTATCTTGGTTCATTACTGCATGATTTACGTGATATTTTTGTGGTGATTATTTTCTTAAATGCCTATGCTGGTTGGTTATTTACTATACCACTGCGTTATGTTTATCGTCGCGCATGGAATTTATCGCCAGCTAAAATAGCCTTAGTAGTTATTTTTACTTCTTATTTCACTGGGGTTTTATGGCAGGTTGTTAAAAACTTTAATTATTGGGAGATATACAAACATGGCTATAAACCAGAATCTTGGATCTATTATGCGCAAAATAGTCATTGGTCTTTTTATATTATTTTAAGCTGGAGTGGCTTGTATTTTGGTATTAAATACTACCAAATGTTGCAAAAAGAAAAACAAAATGTACTACATGCTAATACTGTTGCCCATCAAGCTCAGCTTAAAATGTTACGTTACCAGTTAAATCCTCATTTTTTATTTAATACACTTAATGCTATTTCAACTTTGATCCTCGTAGGTGAAAACAAAACCGCCAATACTATGGTTACTCGGTTAAGTGAATTTTTACGTTATTCGCTCGATAAAGATCCTATGAAAAAAGTAACACTAACCAGTGAAATTCAAGCGTTACACTATTATTTAGATATAGAAAAAGTGCGCTTTGAAGAAAGGTTACAGGTTTATTATCATATTTGTGATGATTGTAAAAAAGCATTGGTGCCCAGTATGATTTTACAACCGCTTGCTGAAAATGCGATAAAATACGCTATAGCCGTGCAAGAGCAGGGTGGTAGTATTACGGTTAGAGTTAACCGCTTTGCGAATGATTTATTGATTGAAGTTGCAGATACTGGGCCATTAACTCAGGTGAAGCCTGAAGATTTCTTTCGTGAAAATGGGGTGGGTTTAGTTAATACGCGAGAGCGTTTAGAGGCCTTATATCACAATAATTTTTCCTTAGTTGTTGAGAATAATAAACCAACAGGTGTTAAAGTTAATATTAGAATTCCTTATGAATTAGGGTGTAGCGTATGACAAAAAGCTTAACCACTATTATTGTTGATGATGAGCCATTAGCACGTAAAGGGCTTGCTGTTCGTTTACAAAATTACCCTGATATAAATATTATTGCACAATGCAGTAATGGTCATGCCGCCCTCGAAGTGCTAAAAACTGAAACAATTGATTTAATGTTCTTAGATATTCAAATGCCTGTTTTAACAGGGTTTGATGTACTTGAAATGGCGATAGAGCAAGCAATTAAATTACCCATCATTATTTTTGTTACCGCTTTTGATGAATTTGCATTAAAAGCTTTTGAAGTACATGCCACTGATTATTTACTGAAACCTGTTAGTGAAGATCGTTTAACACAAGCCATGGAAAAAGTACGAGCTTATAACCAAAGCCGGCTTGATAGCGAACATAAAGATAAATTAGCCCGTTTAGTTAGTGACGTAACTGGCAGTGATTATCAACAATTGCTGGCTCAGTTAGAAAATAATCAACCTGTGATGATAAATAAGTACTCAGATATTTTAGCGATTAAAGATGCAGGAGAGGTTAGTCGAGTACCGGTTAAAGATATACAGTGGATTGATGCTGCGGGTGACTATATGTGTGTTCATACCAGTGATGAAACCCATATATTACGTAAGACCATGAAAGAGCTTGAAGAAACCTTAGATCCTCGTCAGTTTATTCGTACTCATCGTTCTGTTATTGTAAACCATCACTTTGTTGAAAAATTTTGTAGCCAACTCAATGGTGAATATTACCTAGTACTTAAAAATGGTAAAGAACTTAAAGTTAGCCGTAGTTACAAAGACAAAGTTAAACAAATCATGTCGAGTTAATAAACATACCTCATACCACTCAAATAAATAACTGAATATTTTCTAATAACATTTTTTTTAATCTTGCGGTAGAAAGCTTAGTTGTAAACATAGCTCTTGCTGTTAGGTTTTTACACTCAAAAATCAACTTTATGTTATTGATGTATATAAAAAATGTAAAAACAAAAAGCTAAATGATAAATGTTTGCATTCGATATTTTCTTGATGTAGATTCGCTTGGGAAAACCTTTGATTATACCTGTGTTTTAAACGTAAGTATAGAGGTGTTTTGTAAGTTTAATTAGAATAATAATCTTAAGGATTAAGAAATGAAATTAACTTTAAAAAAAATTTATCCCCTAAGTGCACTGACTTTAGCTTTATCTTTGCCTTTTATGCAAGCATATGCAGAAGACGTTGAGAAAAAAGCTGAAGATAAGATCACAAAAAAAGTCGCTAAAAAAGAAACTTTGTATGAAACGATACAAATAACGGCGCAAAAAAGAGAAGCCAGTATTCAGTCTACACCAATCAGTGTTACAGCTATTTCTGGAGACGTTTTAGAGCAAATGGGTGTAACTAATATGGATGACTTTCAGTTTTTTGCCCCTGGGATCACCATCACTAATGACTCAATGGCTATTGTAAATATACGAGGTATTGGTACAACAGCCTTTGGTGTTGCTACCGATCCTAGTTCTACAATTTACATTGACGGTATTTATCAACCACGCCCAACAACAGGTTATCAAGATATGTTTGACGTTGAAAGGCTAGAGCTGTTACGGGGGCCACAAGGCGTTTTATTTGGCAGAAATTCTGTTGGCGGTGCTTTAAATATTATTTCTAAAGGGCCGACAGAAGATTTTGAAGGTTCGGTTGGGCTAACACTTGGCAGTTACAATAAGCAAACGTTAACAGGTACATTCTCAGGAGGGTTAACAGACAACAGTAGAGCTAGGCTCACGGTGTTAAAAAATACGCGTGATGGTGTTTATACCGATATGTTAACAGGAGATAAATACCAAGATGAAGATACATTTGCCACACGCGGAACACTTGCTATTGATCTTTCTGATAAACTAGAAATGGTGTTAAGAGCAGATTATAACAAAGATGGTGGTACTGGTTATATTGGTCGACGTGGTGGCTACACTCAAGATTATATTGATGCAGGAGTTGCGCTACCTAATGATGATTATGATATTGCACTTGATTATCAACCTAAAACAGACGTAAAGGTCTGGGGGCTTTCATCTACACTGACTTATACTGGTGATCTATATACATTAAAATCAATAACCTCTTACCGAGAAAGTGATTTTGCGCAGCAAATTGATGCTGATGCAACAGAGTTTACCGTATTTAATATTAACTTTTTTGAAACCTCACAATCATTTACACAAGAATTTCAACTATCAAATACTACGCCTGATGGTTTAGATTGGATCACCGGTTTATTCTACTTAAGAGAAGATGGCGGTGGTGGTATAGACTTATTGTTTGACGGTTTAGCAATAGAAATTACAGAAGATAATGTCACTGAGGCTTATGCTGCTTTTGGCCAAATGACCTATGATATTTCAGATAGACTACGAGCAACATTTGGCTTACGTTATAGTTATGAAACAAAAGATTATGGTTTTACTACGAATGTAAATGGTACGGCTGTTGATGCAGGCACACCTGATAATAGCTGGAGTGCATGGACACCACGTTTTGCGCTAGATTATGACTTAGCAAAAGATATCATGGTTTATGCTTCGGCAACGAATGGCTTTAAATCAGGGGGCTTTCAAATTGGTGATGGTACTCCATTTGAACAAGAAGATTTATGGAGTTATGAAACAGGTATAAAATCAACATTGTTAGATAATCATCTAAGAGCTAATATAGGTTTGTTTTTATATGATTATACTAATTTGCAAGTAGTTGAATATGATGATGATACCGGTGTATCAAAAACCACTAATGCGGGTGAAGCAACAATTAAAGGTATTGAAGGTGAATTTATTGCGCGGGCAAGTGATAATTTAGATATTAACTTAGTTATTACTTATACCGATGCAACCTTTGATTACTTTCCTCAAGGACAAGGTGTTGATTTTGCTGGTAATGAATTACCTAATACTCCCAATTTAACTTATGCTTTAGGCGCTCAATATACCAGTGAAATAGATAATATCGGCTATTTAGTTTTTAGAGGAGACTATGCGTGGCGAGATAGTGTTTATTTTAAAAGTAATAATGAGAAAAAGTTTCAATCAGATTCATATTCACTACTTAATTTAAGAGTGTCTTTGATGACATTTGATGATAAATGGGAAGTCTCATTATATGGTACTAACTTATTAGATGAACGTTATGCTACTTATATAACAGCAGGAAGAAATTTAGACGGTTCACGTACTGATAATGGTAACACCAGTAATACTTATGGTGAACCTCGCCAATATGGCATTAAAGTGCGTTATAACTTCTAACCAACCAAATAAGAATAGCGAGAAATTTAAGTTGTATTCTCTGCTATTCAAATAGTGTGTATTAATCAAATGTTAAGCTAACTTAATGAGTTTTATATAAAATCAATACCCGTTTAACATTGTGTTTGTGCAGCCATAGCTAAAATATCTTTTTGAGCATTGATTAAACTGTCACTTACCCGTTTTTGATGCTTAATAGCCTCTGTGAGTAAGAGCGTGGTTATACTATTATTTTGCTCCCCGATCATCAGATTAGTATTGCCTGCAATAAGTGTTTGTACTGCTGCCACGCCCATTTTAGTTGCTAAAATGCGATCTTTTGCTACAGGAGATCCTCCGCGTTGAATATAGCCCAAAATACAGGCAGTGCAGTCTATCTCGGTATGTTTTTTTAGATCAATAGCGAGTTGATTTGCACCACCAGGCCATAGATTTTCAGCAATAGTAATAATATAGCTTGATTGGTATTTTTGCTGTGCTTGTTTAATGTCAGTAGCAATTTCTATTAAACGAGCGTTTCTTTGCTCTGCTGATAGTTGCGCTACAGAGAAGTTTTCAAACGACAGCACTTGTTCTGCAGCACAAGCAATGCCAACATTAAAAGTAATTTGTCCACTGTGTCGTCCCATTAATTCAACAATAAAGACGCGCTCAAAAGCGTCAGCTGTATCACGAATTTTGTCTATCGCTTCAATGGCTGTATTAACAGCAGTTGCAAAACCTATGGTGTGATCGGTTCCATCTACATCATTGTCAATGGTACCTGGAATACCAATAACTTGGCCAGACCAATATTTTTGTAAGGCAATTAGGCCATTAAAAGAACCATCGCCACCGATCACAATAAGCGCATCAATACTTTCATTAACTAAGGTTTGTGCCGCTTGCTTGACGCCATCATCATGGTAAAAAGCCTTACAACGAGCGCTTTTTAATAACGTGCCACCTTGATTAATCAACCCATGCACATGATGAAAATTTAAAGTGAAAAACTCTTTATTTAACAGACCATTATAGCCGTGTTTAAAACCAATCACTTCTATTTGATAATGATGGGCTGCCAGTACAACGGCACGAATAGCCGCATTCATACCTGGAGCATCGCCACCACTGGTTAATAGTGCAATACGTTTTAGAGACGAGTGATTTTTTTCATTCATTATGCATCATTCCTTGTGATCAAAGTAAAAAGGTAGCCGAAGCTACCTTGATCTATTCTATAAAAATAGCACATTTGGCTTAAATGAATTAGCGTAAATGCGCTTTGGTTACTTTTAATACTTTTAAAGTATTTGTTGCGCCAACGGTCTCCATTTGATCGCCATGGGTGAAAATAACCAGATCATTTTCTTTTAAGTTTGCTGTTTTTAACACTTCTTTTAGAACATTGTTAGCAAGTTTTGAATAATCGGTATTGGTTGAATCAAAATAAACAGGGTAAACACCACGGTAAATGGCTGTTTTATTCAATGTTTCTGCATGTCGAGACAATGAATAAATCGGTAAGCCAGAAGTGATTCGAGACATAATTTTACTGGTATGTCCTGACTCAGTTAACGCAATAATGGCTTTAACCCCATCTAAATGGTTAGCGGCATACATTGCTGACAGCGCAATAGTTTCAGAAATTTCAGAAAACATCATCTCAATGCGATGGCGAGATGTATTCACCGAGCTGTGTTGTTCTGCACCTAAACAAACCCCAGCCATTGCTTTTACTGTTTCTACAGGGTATTTACCTGCGGCTGTTTCAGCTGACAGCATGACAGCATCAGTTCCATCAAGCACAGCATTAGCAACATCCATAACTTCTGCACGTGTAGGCATGGGTTGATTGATCATGGTTTCCATCATTTGTGTTGCGGTGATCACGACACGATTTAATTGCCGACAACGCGCTATAATATGTTTTTGTTGTCCTACTAGAGCAGGATCACCAATTTCAACACCAAGATCGCCACGTGCAACCATGCACACATCAGATGCAAGAATAATATCATCAAGCACTTTCTTGTCATTTACGGCTTCGGCGCGCTCTATTTTAGCAACTAAACGCGCATTACAGCCTGCTTCTTGTGCTAACAAACGAGCCTCGCGCATATCGGCTGCATCACGCGGAAAGGAAACCGCGAGAAAATCAACCCCAATTTTAGCGGCTGTTTTGATGTCTTCTCTGTCTTTGTCAGTCAGAGCCGGTGCGGTTAATCCACCGCCTTGGCGGTTAATGCCTTTATTATTTGAAAGCGGGCCACCTACAGTAACTTCGGTAAAAACGGCTGTCGCTGTTGTTGATAATACCCGTAATTGCACACGACCGTCATCAAGCAAGAGTATATCGCCTGTTTTTACGTCTTGTGGTAGTTGTTTATAATCAATGCCAACTTTTTCTTTCGTGCCTTCACCTTTAGCTAAGGTTGCATCTAATTCAAATTTATCACCAACGGCTAACTCAACAGGACCGTTTTTAAAGGTAGAAATACGGATTTTAGGCCCTTGCAAATCACCTAATATCCCCACATAAATGCCTAATTCTTTTGCTAATTCTCTGACTAAATTGGCGCGATCAATATGATCTTGAGCACAACCATGAGAAAAATTAAGGCGTACAACATTAGCACCCGCGGCAAGTACGGCTTTTAATACTTTACGATCATCGGTTGCTGGCCCTAACGTGGCTACAATTTTCGTTCTTCTAGGCATGGGTATCCTTAAATTTTGTTGTCATTAATAAAGTTATTCTTTACGCTCAAAGCGTGAACTACGTAAACTGTCTTTTACTTTTTTCAAATTATCTCTAAATTTTGCCCCACGACGTAAGGTAAATCCTGTGGCTAATATATCAATTAACATCAATTGTGCTATTCGCGACGACATCGGCATATATAAATCGGTATCTTCTGCTACATCGACAGACAACACAATATGACACTCTTTTGCTAGTGGAGAGCCCGCACTGGTTATACCGATCACTGTGGCATCATTTTCTTTGGCAAGATGAGCAACTTCAACTAATGATTTTGTTCGTCCTGTATGAGAAATAACAATAACCACATCACCTTGAGTACTATTTATAGCACTCATACGTTGCATTAATATGTCATCAAAATAAACAACTGGTACGTTAAAGCGAAAAAATTTATTTTGTGCATCATGTGCAACAACTGCAGATGCGCCTAAACCAAAAAATGAAATTTTATTCGCTTGTGTTAACAAATCGACGGCTCGGTTGATCAAATTGGTCGATAAACTTTTACGGGCCAAATCAAGATTAGCCATAGTCGATTCAAAAATCTTTTCAGTGTATTCATCTGCGGTATCATTTTCATCAACGTGGCGGTTAACATAGGGCGTACCATTGGCTAAACTTTGTGCTAAATGTAATTTAAAATCTGGATAGCCTTTGGTATCTAAGCGGCGACAAAAGCGATTAACCGTGGGTTCACTAATGTTTGCTTGCTTGGCTAAAGCGGCAATACTAGAATGAATAACCGTGCTAGGAGAGGCCAAAATAACTTCAGCAACTTTTCGTTCAGATTTGCTAAAGGTGTCAATCTCATTAGCAATTTTTTCCAAAATATTCATTTAGTTGACCTCAATATTGATGAATTTTTGTAATATTTTTTCTATTTCGCTTTCAACTTTTATGAAATTTTATTTCATAATTGAGCTAATATAAAGCACTTTAGTCAATATATGCAAATATTTAAATAATATACTTTAGCTTAATTAACTTATGAACACAGTAGAGCAGTGATTTTAATAGGCTTAATAGTTAGCTCGTCAGTTATAATTTTATTCACCTTTAAAGGAAATAAATTAACCATAACTTGGTGTGTGTATAAGTTACGAATACATTTTAAGTTCAGCAACTTTATATCCTAAATAGTTAACCCTTCTAATTATATTTCAGTAACATAGGTCTTTTCATATTGATGACTTACTGAGTAGATAATTAAATTTGTAATAAAATTACAAAAAGTGCTTTACTGACTCATGAATTACCGTTAAATTAAGCCTAATTGTAGTTAAGTTACATACCTTAGTTAAAGCTGGTATTGAGATTTTATCCTTATGAACAAACTAGATACTCATAGTGCAAGCGACCTTGTTATATTCGGTGCTGCTGGTGATCTTTCCCGTAGAAAACTATTTCCTGCTTTATATCAATTAGAGTTAGCAGGTTTATTACATTCAGACACACGTATTATTGGGGTGGCTCGTAATAATTTTGACCAGCAAGATTTTATTCAACTTATTACTGACAATTTAGTGAAATTTGTGAGTGAAAAGCTTGATAAAAAAGTATTGGAAAAATTACAACAACGTATTATTTTTCAAAAGCTAGATTTTAGCACTACTGCAGGCTTTAGCGATTTAGCGCAAACCTTAGCAACAGGTAATAAAGTGAGAATTTATTACTTTTCTACGCCTCCTGCTATGTATGGTGCTATATGTGATGGCTTAGCTGAAACAAACTTGATCTCTGAAGATGATCGTGTCGTGATGGAAAAACCTATCGGGCACTGTTTGGCTTCCTCTAAAGTGATTAATGATCAAGTTTCACGCTTTTTCCATGAAAACCAAATTTATCGCATTGATCATTATTTGGGTAAAGAAACTGTTTTAAATTTATTGGTGTTACGTTTTGCTAATTCATTATTTACCACTAATTGGGATCATAATTGTATTGACCACGTACAAATAACCGTAGCTGAAAGCGTTGGTATAGAAGGGCGTTGGGGGTTTTATGATGAAGCAGGGCAAATGCGCGATATGGTACAAAACCATTTATTACAAATTTTATCATTGCTTGCCATGGAGCCTCCTGCAGATTTAAGTGCCGACAGTATTCGTGATGAAAAGTTAAAAGTCCTGAAAGCATTACGTCCTATTGATCGCACTAATGTGAAAGATAAAACGGTACGAGGTCAATACACCGCAGGCTTTTTAAATGGTCAGCCAGTGCCAGGCTATTTAGAAGAGGAAGATGCCAATAAAAAGAGCAATACAGAAACTTTTGTTGCACTGAAAGCTGAAATTGATAACTGGCGCTGGGCTGGTGTTCCCTTTTATTTGCGCACTGGTAAGCGTATGCCGTTAAAACACAGTGAAATTGTGATCCATTTTAAACATCAGCCTCATAATATCTTTAGTGAAAGTTATAGTGAATTACCTGCGAATAAATTAACCATTCGTTTGCAGCCTGATGAAGGTGTTGAATTGCAAGTAATGAATAAAATTCCAGGTATCGCTTCGCAAATGCAAATACAAGAAAATAAATTAGATCTAAGTTTTTCTGAAGCTTATGCAGATAAACGTGTGGTTGATGCCTATGAACGCTTAATGCTTGAAGTACTTAATGGTAATCAGTCTTTATTTGTTCGCCGTGATGAAGTTGAACAAGCATGGCAATGGGTTGATAGCATTATTGATGCTTGGCAAAGCTCTAATGATAAGCCAAAACCTTATGCTGCTGGCTCTTGGGGGCCAGTTTCATCTATTGCGTTAATTGCGCGTGATGATCGCCAATGGGACGAATGAAATATGATGAATCTAAATAAATTTGCCTCACGAACAGAACTTGACCAACAATTTGCTGAGCAAGTTGCGCAGCTACTAACCCAAGCTATTAATGAGAAAGGGCAAGCAAGTATTGCTGTTTCAGGCGGCTCTACTCCAAAGGGATTTTTTCAAGCATTGTCTAAAAAAGTACTTGAATGGTCAAAGGTTACTATTACGCTGGCTGATGAACGTTGGGTCGATGTAAATAGTGTAGAGAGTAATACGCGTTTGGTTAAAGAACATTTATTACAAAATAATGCCGCTAAAGCACAATTTTTTGAATTAAAAGTTTCATCGCAATTAGATGAAAAGACTTTAGCTCATTTAAATGCACAAGCTGATAAAACATTATTACCCTTTGACGTGGTTATTTTGGGCATGGGTGAAGACGGGCATACCGCATCACTATTTCCTTGTAGTGAACAAATTGAGCGTGCCTTATCTCTTGATAATCAACAAAAATTAATGGCTATTACGCCCAAAACAGCGCCTCACCAACGTATTACTTTTACCTTAGCCGCTTTATTAACAAGCTCGCATATTTTTCTACATATTTGTGGCGATAATAAGCAGCAAGTTTTAACACAAGCATTAGCCAATAAAGATACATTAGCTATGCCTGTGCGTGCCTTTTTACATCATCCAAGCGTGCTAATTCAAGTTATGTGGGCAAAATAGGTTATCTATGAAAACAGAAATATCAAAAATTACAGCGCGTATTATTAAGCGTAGTGAAAAAACACGACAGGCCTACCTTGAGAAAATTGCGGCTGCGCAAACACAAACAGTTCACAGAGCGAGTTTGTCTTGTGGTAATTTAGCTCATGGTTTTGCCGCTTGTGCTCAAGCTGAAAAACAGAAGTTACGCAGTTTACAACATGCTGATATTGCTATTATTTCAGCTTATAACGATATGCTTAGTGCGCATCAACCCTATGAGAAGTATCCCGCTATTATAAAAGAAGCAATAGCTGATGCCGGTGGCGTTGCACAATTTGCAGGTGGTGTTCCCGCCATGTGCGATGGTGTTACGCAAGGTCAGCCAGGTATGGATTTAAGCCTAATGAGTCGTGATGTTATTGCTATGGCTACTGCGGTAGGTTTATCGCACAATATGTTTGACGGTGCCTTAATGTTAGGTATTTGCGATAAAATTGTGCCCGGTTTACTCATTGGTAGTTTTGCTTTTGGTCATTTACCGACGGTATTTATTCCTGCTGGGCCTATGCCTTCTGGTATTCCTAACAAAGAAAAAGCACGAGTGCGTCAACAGTATGCAAAAGGTGAAATAGGCAAAGAAGCGCTTTTAGCAGCTGAATCTGCTTCTTATCATAGTGCTGGAACCTGTACTTTTTTTGGCACAGCAAATTCTAATCAATTAGTGGTTGAAGTGATGGGTTTACACTTGCCTGGTGCGTCGTTTGTTGCCCCTAATACACCATTGCGTGAAGCTTTAACTAAAGCTGCGGCCAAGCAGGTTACGCGCTTAACGCCACAAGCGGGAAATTACCAACCCATTGGCCGTATGATCACTGAAAAATCTATTGTTAATGCTATTGTTGCTTTATTGGCTACGGGCGGTTCTACTAATTTAACCATGCATATTATTGCTTTTGCTAAAGCCGCAGGCATTATTATTAATTTTCAAGATTTCAATGATTTATCTGATGTTGTGCCGTTAATTACTAAAATTTATCCCAATGGGCAAGCTGATATTAATCAGTTTCAACAAGCGGGTGGTATGGCATTATTATTCAAAGAATTACTCAAAGCTGGGCTGTTACACAATGATGTAGACACCATTTGTGGTCATGGATTAACGGCTTATACAAAGACACCCACGCTTGAAAAAGGTGAACTTGTTTGGCAAGACAGTGTTGAAGAATCAGGCGATCTTGATGTGATAGCCAGTGTTGCTAACCCTTTTAAAGCTGATGGTGGTTTAAAAGTACTTAAAGGTAATTTAGGTACTGCGGTGATCAAAACGTCTTCATTACGCAAAGGTAGTTTTGTTATCAAAGCACCTGCTGTTGTTTTTGAAGATCAACATGAGTTACAAAGCGCCTTTGATGCAGGAGAATTGGAAAAAGATTTTGTTGCTGTTGTACGTTTTCAAGGCCCTAAAGCCCGTGGTATGCCAGAGCTTCACAAATTAACGCCTCCATTGGGGGTTTTACAAGATAAAGGTTTTAAAGTTGCTTTAGTCACTGATGGTCGTATGTCTGGCGCATCGGGTAAAGTACCTGCTGCAATACATTTATGCCCTGAAGCACTTGATGGCGGCTTGATCGCTAAAATACAAACGGGCGATATGATCACTGTTAATGGTGAAACGGGCGAATTAATTTTACACCTAAGTGAAAATGAATTAGCTGAGCGCGAATTAGCGTTATTTAATATCAATGGCCATCATCAAGGCATGGGACGAGAACTGTTTGGCTTTATGCGTAAAAATTTAAGTACCGCCGAAACAGGTGCTTGTTCATTATTTGCAGATCAAGAG
>WFQC01000067.1 GCA_015487235.1 Alteromonadaceae bacterium | reverse complement strand
CGTTTTATTAAGCTAGTAGCTTGGTACGATAATGAAATTGGTTATTCAAATAAAGTATTAGATCTTGCCTGTTATATTAGTAAGTAAAATGTATGAGTTAGGCTAAATGTAGCTGATAAAAAAGCCAGTAACATTATAAAGTTACTGGCTTTTTTAGTATTATTTTTTAATATTATGTAATATGTAGTTACACCGTTTTAAGGCTCTGTTAAAGTGCCTTAAAACCTTAGAGAACTATCTTAACTATGCGCTTACCTTAGCCAAGGCTTGTTCACACAGTGTAGTAATGGCCGACCAATTTTTTTGCTTCACTATTTTATCAGTAACAAGCCACGAACCTCCACAACAAGCAACATTAGGTAAAGCAAGGTAGTCATTAATATTGTCTATATTAATACCACCTGTCGGGCAAAAGCGTACATCAGGAAAAGGCCCGCCAATCGACTTTATCGCTTTTACACCACCAGAAGCTTCTGCCGGAAAAAACTTTAAATGATCATAACCTAAATCGATACCATCCATTAATTCTGAAATTGATGATATACCAGGAATTAATGCAATATCACCTGCTTTACCAGCTTTGAGTAAATCTTTAGTTAAGCCAGGGCTGATCGCAAATTTAGAACCTGCGGCACGTGCTTTTGCTAGCATTTCTGCATTGGTGATAGTTCCAGCCCCCACAACAGCTTGCGGTAAATGAGTAGAAATTTCTTTGATCACATCAAGCGCTGCAGGTGTACGCAAGGTCACTTCAAGCACTTTGATACCAGAAGCTAATATCGCTTCCGCAATAGGTAGAGCATCATCGACTTCTTTAATAACTAAAACAGGAATTATTTTTCCCATTGCAAATAATTCTTTTGGCGAAATTTGCCATTGATTAGATAAACTCATAAATCCTCATATTTTTTCAATAATGCTAACTGTTGGCAAAGGTAAGCAGACGCACCTAATAATCCCGGTTGAGATGCTGTGATCACATAAGTGGGAATACTACGGTTATAGTTAGAGAAACGTCCTTTTTGTTCAAAATAAGTTCTAAAGCCACTGTTTTTAAAGTAATCAATAAATCGCGGTACTATACCACCCGCAATATAAACACCACCCATAGCACCCAAGGTTAATGCTAAGTTGCCCGCAAAAGCACCTAATATATTGCAGAAATGATCCATTGCTTTTTTCGTAATAATATTGTTGCCTTCAAGCGCTGAATCAGTAATTTGTTGTGCTGATAAAACCGTTTGTTCACCAAGCTCAGCAGCTAACGCTTGATATATTTGCTCTAACCCTAAACCTGATAATAATTGTTCATACGAAACATGCGGGTGCTTTTTCTGTAATGCGTTTAGCAATGTTATTTGTGCTTGGTTAACTGGCGCAAAGTCAACATGCCCGCCTTCCCCACTCACACAAATATATTTACCTTGATCATTTATTAAACTCGCAACGCCTAAGCCTGTTCCTGGGCCACAAATGGCAATAGGTTTAGTGGCAATCGCCTCACCCTCACCTATTTTTACGGCTTCATTCTCTGCTAAAAAAGGCACAGCATAGGCAATAGCAGCATAATCATTAATAAGCCAAAGATTTTCTAGCTGTAGTGATTTTTTCAAAGATTGCTGTGAAAATGACCAAGACAAATTAGTCATTTCAATAAATTCTTGCTCTACAGGGCAAGCAATCGCTAAACAAGCGTTTATACGTTTGCCTTGTAAATGATACCGTGCAATATAATGAGCTAGTACATCATCTAGTTGGCTAAAATCTTTGCACTGAAATACTTCAACCTGATGAAGTGTTGTTGGAGATTTCTTTTGTTCATGATGTTGTTGTTCATTATGGTTAACTTGTGCAATACGGATATTAGTACCACCAACATCGGCAACAATATTAATAATATCACTCATAACATTACTCTTGATCTGCAAATAATGAACAAGCACCTGTTTCGGCGGTACTTAAATTTTTACGCATAAAGCCAAACAGTTCTCGTCCCATGCCTTGATGATGGCCATTGATATTAAATAACGCTAATTCGCGCTCAGCTAACTCATCTTCACTTAGGTGTAAAATTAATTCGCCCGTTTCACCATTAACAGTGATCATATCGCCCGTTTTTATTTTAGCGATCAAGCCGCCATCAAGTGCTTCAGGGCATAAATGTATTGCAGCAGGTACTTTACCCGATGCGCCAGACATACG
The DNA here is from genome assembly GCA_015487235.1 of Alteromonadaceae bacterium. GTDB lineage: Bacteria > Pseudomonadota > Gammaproteobacteria > Enterobacterales > Alteromonadaceae. Next base: position 160 of record WFQC01000067.1, on the reverse strand, counting down.
ACCATCAGTAACTAAAGCAACTTTAAAACCTTTATCTTGTAAAACCCCCAATGGAGGCGTTAATTTGTGAAGCTCTGGCATACCACGGGCTTTAGGGCCTTGAAAACGTACAACAGCAACAAAATCTTTTTCCAATTCTCCTGCATCAAAGGCGCTTTGT
>WFQC01000066.1 GCA_015487235.1 Alteromonadaceae bacterium | reverse complement strand
TTGCTTGGCGACAATAGCACTGTGGTACCACCTGAATCCATGCCGAACTCAGAAGTGAAACGCAGTTGCGCCGATGGTAGTGTGGGAGTTCCCATGTGAGAGTAGGACATCGCCAAGCGCCTAATATTAAACCCAGAGTGATCTGGGTTTTCTCTTTTGGAGGGGTTCCCGAGTGGCCAAAGGGATCAGACTGTAAATCTGACGGCTCCGCCTTCGGTGGTTCGAATCCACCTCCCTCCACCATATATTAATCCGATCTGTCTCTAGCAGGTCGGATTTTTCTTTTTCTAACCTTTTATCTTTTTACTTTTAGTTATAAAGTTAAACCATTGTGCATGATTTTATTCGTTTTGAATAACGTAAAGCTATTTGTGACGGATGTCTTGCGTGTAAATATAGGGTTATTGATAAAGTACTAAGTTATGAAGTTTAATGAGCATGGTCATTTTCAGGTTGCTTGTGATGGTAATATTATCTATTACAAGGTGGTTGGTATGTGGAATAAAGAAGCCTCATTAAATTGTATTACCCAACTACGTGATTGCTTTCTTCGTTTAGCGAGAGAACCTATTGCTATGATAGTAGATACTTCTGAATTTGAAGGAGGTATTCCAGAAGCATTTGAATTATGGCGAGCAGAGTTTTACTTTTGGTTTGAAAATAACTTAAAAGCGTTTATTCGCATAGATGATGAGAACTCTATTCATTATCAATTATTTTTAGCTAAAATTGATGAGAAACTACAGCAAAATGTTTATTTTGAATTTGCAGAAAGTTTTGATCAGGCTTTGACGATAGCAAAGCAGCGTGGTTTTTTAGGTTTTGTAGACACCAATTTACCCACAGAATAATTGTGCTATGACTTAATGAGAAACTATCGTTAGTGACAAACAAACTTGTTGTAAATAATAATGTTCTTGCTTTAATTCATCAGCAATTAACGGATGATTTGTTAACCAATATTGAGGTAAAGATAATATAATATTACCTTCATTAAGTTCATCAATATGGCATTGGTAACAAGGTAAAACATCATCACGGCGTCGACGACATAAAATAATAGCTAAGCGTAATATAGCTAACAAGCGACACGCATTTTGATAACCTGTTGCAGATTGATTAGCAAGTAAATCGATATCTATATCGCCTTTATATAGTTTTACAAAGGTCACGAGTAATTCTCTATCTGTTTGATCAAAACCAGCTAAATCAGTATGTTGTAAAATGTAAGCGCCATGTTTTTGGTGTCCTTTAAATTCGAGTAATAAACCTATTTCATGTAATAGACAACTACTAAAAAGTAGTTGTTGATTATTATCTTCAGCAAGTTGCCATGGTTTGGCTAGCATATAAAATAATGACTTTGCTTGAGCTAGCACGCGTTTATTATGATTTTCGTCAATATGAAAGCGCGAAATTAAACCATTTATCGTGCGCTCTCTTATCGGTATAGCACGCATATTAGGCAGCATTTCATACAATAACCCTTCACGAATAGCACCAGAAGATAGTTGTAATTGTTTGAGAGAAAAGCTTTCAAATAATGCGATTAATATTGCAACACCAGAAGCTATAACCGGTTTTCTTTCATTAGATAAACCAGGGATTTCAATATGAGCTGGTTTTTTACAAGCGATTAATTTAAGCATTATTTCTTGTAAAAAGGGCAATGAAATTATGGCAGGCTTATGTTGATAAGCTAGAATTTCCCCCAAAGCTTGCATTGTGCCAGAGCCACCTAGTACTGACTGCCAACCAGTGCTTTTATAGGTTGAAATCAAAGGTTTTATGGTTTGTTTTGCTTTATTAATTGCAGCAAGAAAGTTGTGTTGGCTAAGGGAATATTCTTCATTATTAAAAAAAAGGTTATTAAAAGTGACACAGCCAATATTCAAGCTACAAACTTGTTTTATGTTAAACCCTTCACCGGCAATAATTTCTGTACTTGCACCTCCAATATCTAGCACTAAACGCTTATTAGCACTGCAGTTGGTATGAGCAACACCTAAATAAATTTGTTCAGCTTCTTGCTGGCCACTTAATAAGGTAATTTTATGGCCAAGTATTTTCTCTGCTTGGGTGAGAAAAGCATCAGCATTTGTGGCAATACGTAAGGTTGCTGTAGCAACAACACGAATATTTTCAGGGGGAATATCTTGTAAACGTTCAGCAAAAAAGCTTAAACATTCAATGCCGCGAGCCATGGCTATATCATCAAGGTGATTATGCTTATTCAAGCCCGAGGCTAATCTAACTTTCCGCTTAACTTTATCAACAATTTGTACGCTATCGGCAATTAGGCGCGCAATTAACATATGGAAGCTATTCGAGCCTAAATCAATTACTGCATATAAGGGCGAATAATTTGTTTTGTACGCCATAGCGGATAAATTACCTACGTCGTTGATTGTTAGAGCGATTACGGTGCTGCCCACCACCTTGGGGTTTATGACGACGAGCTTTTGGTTTAGGTTTCGGCAAGTCAGTCAATAACTCGTCAGGATCATAGTTAGTTACTGGCAGAGTATGCTCAATATAAGCTTCTATTGCCGGTAAATTAAACACATATTGTTCACAGGCAAAACTTATTGCGTGGCCGGTTTCTCCTGCGCGACCCGTTCGCCCGATGCGGTGTACATAATCTTCGCAATCATCAGGTAAATCGTAATTAAACACGTGGGTTACACTGGGAATGTGTAAGCCGCGAGCGGCAACGTCAGTGGCAACTAAAAAGTCTAATTCACCAGCGGTAAATTGCTCTAAAATCTTTAAACGTTTTTTCTGAGGAACATCGCCAGTTAATAAACCTACGCGTAAGCCATCAGCAGATAAGTGCGCATAAATATTTTCACAGCTGTGTTTAGTATTCGCAAAAATAATCGCCTTATCTGGCCAATCTTCTTCAATTAAAGTTTGCAATAATGCCATTTTATCTTTATTTGAAGGGTAAAATAATTCTTCGCTTATACGAATATTCGTTTTTTGCTCTGGCTCTATTTCAACGCTCACGGGTTCATTCATGTGCTCAAAAGCAAGTTCTTTAACGCGAAATGAAAGCGTTGCAGAAAACAGCATGCTTAAACGTTGTTTGGGTGGTGGCATTTTTCTGAACATATAGCGAATGTCTTTAATAAAACCTAAATCGAACATACGATCGGCTTCATCAAGTACCACCACTTCAATGTTGTTTAATTGGTAGATACCCTGTTTAAAATAATCAATTAAGCGCCCGCAGGTGCCAATTAAAATATCAAGACCTTGCTCTAGTTCCAAGCGTTGGCTTTCATAACCTTCACCACCATAAACAACGCTAAGGCGTAAGCCTGTTGTTTTTGCTAGCTCTATGGCATCACGATGAATTTGTACCGCAAGTTCACGTGTTGGTGCCATAATTAACGCCCTTGGC
>WFQC01000065.1 GCA_015487235.1 Alteromonadaceae bacterium | reverse complement strand
TTTTGAGTTTATCATAGCCGAATAGGAATAAATGTTTATATTTGTTCTAGTTGTGGAGGCTAGGTGCGGTTGATCTTTCCTTATTCAGTTAAAATGATAAATAATGGCGCTCTCGGCAGGAATTGAACCTGCAACTTAGACTCCGGAGGTCCACGTGATATCCATTTCACCACGAGAGCAGCAACAAGGGCTGCGATTCTAGTAAAATTAAACAAGGATTACCAGCTTAATAGTGAAGGAAAATATTTTATATTGAAAGCGCGAGTAGGCTTTACCTACTCGTCGGCTAATAAATCATCATGCCTTGCCATAACGACTTCAGCAATTTCAAGAAAATTAATACCACAGCTTTTCTCAAATTTAACACATTGCTCTGTTGTGACATTTAATCCTAAAACCGCTGGACATAAATCTTGTAAATACTCGGCCATACGCTCTTTTGCATCAATGCGTCCATACAGATCACGCGCACGTTGATCAACATCAGCCAATTTTTCAGAAGCCATTAGCATATTGATATAGCTTTCTGTTTGCTTAGATACCATGATATTACAACAAATAAACAATTACGGGAGCATAAGAGTAGCGAAGTTATCTGGCGACTTTTTTGATAAATATCAAGTTTTGATGAGTTTTATTAAAATTTATACTTTGGTTTTAGGGCTATTGATCTTTATCGGTTAAGTTTTGGCCAAGGTAAAAGCGTTTTGGTACAACGAATAGCCCTATAAAAATAAACACGCCCTAATCTCGGCGTAATGCATAAAAAGCACAACACAAGCTCAAAGTGCCACTAATGCCCGATAATATTATGCGTTCTTGTGCTAATAAAAGTACCGCACTAATCAATAAACCAACGGTGAATAAGCCTATAATGTGTTTTTTATGTTGTTGACGTATTTGAGCTTGCTGTTGCTCCAATAAGGTAAGTTGCTGTTGATGATAGCGTTTACCCGATTGTAGATAATCATAAATAAGATCCGGCATTTCAGGTAATTTTTCATGCCAAAACGGAATGTTCTCTTTAATTTTACCTAATACCGCTTTGATGCCCATTTGCTCTTTTACCCAATTTTCTAAAAAGGGTTTAGCGGTTTGCCATAAATCAAGTTGTGGGTAAAGTTGACGGCCTAACCCCTCAATATAAAGTAAGGTTTTTTGTAATAAAACCAGCTGTGGCTGCACTTCCATATTAAAACGACGAGCAGTATTAAATAAATTAACCAACACTTGTCCAAAAGAAATTTCAGCTAAAGGTTTATTGAAGATTGGTTCGCACACGGTACGAATCGCAAACTCAAATTCATCTACACTGGTGTTTTGAGGCACCCAACCTGAATCAACATGAAGTTGAGCTACTTTGCGATAATCACGATTAAAAAAAGCAACAAAATTTTCAGCTAAGTAACGCTTATCTTCTTGGTTTAAAGTACCTACAATGCCACAATCTATTGCTATCCATGTAGGGTCGTCAGGATTGGTCGCATCAACAAAAACATTACCGGGGTGCATATCTGCATGAAAAAAACTATCACGAAAAACCTGTGTGAAAAAAACCTCAACACCACGCTCGGCCAGTAACTTCATATTAACACCGCGCGCATGTAATTCATCAATTTCACCAACGCCAATGCCATAAATACGCTCCATGACTAAAACATTTTTATGACAAAACTCACTGTAAATTTTAGGTACATATAAAATTTTATCTTGCGCTCGTCCTTGGTCAAAATTACGATGTAATTGAATAGCATTGGCCGCTTCTCGGTTTAAATCGAGCTCATCGATAATGGTTTTTCGATATTCTTCAACAACTTCTTTAGGTCGTAAACGCTTACCGTCGGGCAACCAACGTGCCACAATATTGGCAAAAAGAGTCATCACTTCAATGTCGGCTAGAATAATTTCTTCAATATTGGGCCGTAGTACTTTGATCACTATTTCATGGTGTTGTTGTGCAAGTGTTAAGGTGGCTGTATGCACTTGGGCAATAGAGGCTGACGCTAAAGGTGTACTATCAAAATGGCTAAAGTATTGTGCAAATGCTTCTTCACCAATGGCTTGTTTAATAAGTTGTTCAGCTTGCTCACCACAGTAAGGCGTTACTTTGTCTTGCAATAAAGCGAGTTCGTCGGCAAAGTCAGGTGGCAATAAATCGCGGCGTGTTGAGAGCATTTGGCCAAACTTTATAAATACTGGACCAAGCGATTCAATGGCTAAACGGTAACGTTGTGCAAGGCTTTTGTCTTTATGTTGATTACGTAACCAAAACAAACTAAGCCGGATAATTTTTGCATACCAAGGCTGGCTTTTTTTGGGGATCAGCTCATCTAATCCATATTGTAGAAAGGTTTTAATAATATTGTAGAGCCGAGAAATGCGCACCGCTTATCCTTCATTAATATGTTTAGTGAGTTTTTCTAAACGTTGTTGCAGTTTATCAAACCGCGCTACTGTTTGGGTTACTTGCCCGTTAAAATCATTTAATTCTGAAGCACTCACAATAAGCTTTTTTTCATGTACAAGCCATTCGCTCAAATCAGCTTGTATTTGTGTTTTTGCAAAGTGTAGTTTGGTTTGTGCAAAGTGAGCAACACGTGATAATTGGTATGTAGGAATGTCACCAATGTAATGAGCAAGCTCATTTTGCCAATCTATTTCTAAGTTTTCAGCTAAATTTAAATACTGTTGGGCAATTTTTAAATCACCTTGAATATCCAGTAAATCTTGCTTGATATAGTCCGTTAATTGTTGCGATGCTTTTAGCTTTTTTAACGTGTTGATGCTCGTTATTACAGTGCAATCACTGTCAGTTAAATTAGTTACTAACACTTGATTTGAGCTTACCGTAAAAGTCAGCGGAAAACCCAGTTCATCAAGCAACAATGTTAATTGTTTCGCCTCTAATGTTTTTAATGCGCTATTGTCGTTCACATTTAATTCAAGCGCTTTATTGATCACTTTTTCAAGCGCGCTTGACAGTGCTTGCTTTAACATTAATTGATCGGTTATAGCTGCCATAGAAATTGTCATGGTAATTAAAATTTATAACCTTTGTGTAAAGCAACAACACCACCGGTTAAATTATGATAACTGGTTTGTTCAAAGCCTGCGTTATTCATCATTTCTTTTAAGGTTTCTTGATCGGGGTGCATACGAATTGATTCTGCTAAATATTGATAACTGTCGCCATCTTTTGCGACGAGCTCACCCATTTTAGGAAGAATATTAAAGGAATAAAAATCATAGGCTTTATTAAGTAATTCATGCTCAGGTTTTGAAAACTCTAAGACCAATAAGCGCCCACCCGGTTTTAAAACAGAGTACATTGAACGTAGGGCTTTATCTTTATCGGTAACATTACGCAACCCAAAAGCAATGGTGATTATATCAAAGGTATTTTCTTCAAAAGGTAAGTATTCCGCATTGGCCTGTACATATTCAATATTTTGCACTAAGCCTTTATCACGTAATTTATCACGCCCTACATTAAGCATAGAGCTGTTAATATCGGCCAGAATTACTTGTCCATCTTTACCAACTAGCTTAGAAAATTTCGCCGTTAAATCGCCCGTTCCACCAGCTAAATCTAACACTTTATTACCCGGTCTAACACCACTGGCATCAATAGTGAAACGCTTCCATAAACGATGAATACCAAATGACATTAAATCGTTCATAATGTCATATTGTTTAGCAACAGAATGAAAAACGCTGGCAACCATTGACTCTTTTTCACTTTTGTCAACGGTTTTATAACCAAAATGGGTAATATTATCGTTATTTGGTTGTTGCGGTTTTTGCTCTACACTAGACATAGCTTAATTCACTTAATTGAAAAATTGCTGCTAGTTTACTGCATGGCTTATCTTCTCACAATAAATATGATACGGCTTTTTGGGGATAAATGCCTTAGATCAAAAATCTCCGCACGAGGCGGAGATTTTAATCAGTAAAAGCAAGGTTGTTATGGTTGGTAACTGGTAGAAAGTGTTACACCAGAAAAGCTTGAATACGCTCTAATACCTATATTCCATGTACCCGCAGTTGGGTTGGTAAAACTACAAGTTTCATTGTTACCTGTTTTATATGGACGACAATCATACGTTGAAGTAGTAGGTTGTGCACCTTGACGAATATAAAGGTCAGCATCACCTGTGCCACCAGCAATGGTGAAGTCTAAGGTAGCCATACCTGCTGGCACATCTAAGGTATAATATAACCAGTTACCTGTTGTTGCCGATAAATTAGTCACTTCGGCTGTAGAGCCTGTGCTACCGCCAGTACCGCCACCTGTTGATGGTTCAGTATAACTACCCGTTAAACTAACACCACTAAAGGCACTATAACCAATAATTTTTACGTAATAAGTACCGGCTTGTGCAGTAGTAATTGGACAGCTTTCAGTATTACCTGTTTTGTATGGACGACAGTCATAGCTTGAGGTAGTTGGTGCTGAACCAAATTTAACGTATAAATCAGCATCACCCGTTCCACCTGACATATCAAAGCTTAAGCCTGTTGCACCCGCAGGTACTGTCATGGTAAATGATAATTCACCATTCGTGGCTGCCGATAAATTAGTTTTAGCCACACCGTTGGTTAATTCATTTGCACCAGTAGATCCACCACCTGTGCCTCCACCCGTAGTACCATCACAGTTATTAGCCAAATAATCAGACGCTGCTTTAGCTTGAACTAAGCCAAAACCAGTTTTGTCATCACGACCCGCAACATCTAAATCAATTGCTGTTGCTTTCAATGCTGTACGAACTTGAGCCGCCGTACAGTTGATATTATTACTCCATGCCAATGCAGCTACAGCGGTAACATGTGGCGTAGCCATTGAAGTACCATTGTAGTACGCATAATCTTGGTTACCCACAGTGGTTAAGGTAACTTGCTGACCTAACTTAGTGAGTAATTGTTGACCAAAAGTACGATTAACTGAAACCGATGGTACATTAACCGCGCCAGTAGCATCAACTAAGAAAGGATTTTGTAAGCCCGGACGAGCACTATTACTATAAACAATCACTCCAACAGCGCCAGCATCCATACAAGCTTTTGCAGGATTAATTTCAGGATAAGTGCTACCTGCTTGGTTATCGTTACGCTCGGCAATACAAATATTGCCCGCAACATCAGTACAGCTATAACCTGTTCCTGAAATTGAACAACTACCTAACGCTGCGGTTACCGAACTGTTAACATTCGAAACAACATAGCTTCCTGTAGCGTCTGGTACATAATGCGTTTGCGGCACAATACCTTTATTATATGTTACGCCGCCTACCGAAATAGAACCTAAACGACCATCACCAGCCACCGTTGATAAAATCGCTTCACCAGGGCCTGCAATTTCAACCTTAGGAGTATATTGTGAGAAGTTAGCATGTAAACCTGATTCATCAACCGCACCTACAGCCATAACGGCATCATAAGAAGCGGGATAAGATAAGGTAGTGTTACCGTCATTACCTGAAGCTGCAACTAATAACACGCCAGCATCTGCTGCAGCTTGCATCGCATTACTTTCAGTCGTTGATGAAGACGCACCGCCTAAACTCATGTTAATAACTTTAGCGCCATTATTAACACAGGTGTTTACTGCCGTTGCTAAATCAGAACTATAACCCCAACCACTCGCATTAAATACTTTTACAATATGTAAATTAACATTGGTGTTTGGCATAACACCTACAACACCTATCGTGTTATTTACCGCGGCAATAGTACCCGCCACATGCGTACCATGAGAACCACCATTTTGATACCAATTTCCTGTACCAGAATCGTTGGTACCAGAAGCATTATTTGCATTTAAATCAGGGTTGGCTTGCTCATAACCAGAGTCGATAATACATACGGTCATATTACCTGCTGTCGCATCAGAAACTTGATCAGCCTGTACGTTACTAATACCCCAAGGTTGTACCTGTGCCATTAAATGACGTTTAACATCTTCTTCGGCATATTCTACATTAGGATCATTTTGTAATGAGGCAATTAGGCTGTTGATATTTTGGTTAGTTTTACCTTTAGCAACCGTAAAAACATGTGTTTTCGCATCAACAGCATGTACGTGCGCAACTTGAGTACCAAGCTTAGCCGTTAAATTGTTCGCCATGGCAAGATAAGATGAAGCAACATTATTATTACTCGCACTGGTTGTTGCCGTTTCTGCTGACATAACACTGCTGGTATTTTTAAACTTAACGATAATGCGATCAGGTAAACTATTTTCTCGCTGAGCTTTCTGCTGTTTTAACCATTGAGAAAAATCAGCTTTTTGCGCTTTAATTGGTTGAATTTGCTTGATTGGGTTTAAGATTAAAGTGCCAACTTCATTCTCAAAAGAATTAGCGGCTAATACTTGCTGTGTGGTTAACGCGGTACAAATACCGATAACAACTTTAGATAGTGCGTGTGAATTTTTATGCTTCATATTTCAACTTCATTTTTTGATTTACTGCTTATACTTGATTAATAATCAAGCTATTTTTTTGATTGCCTTTAGGCATCCATGTCAAAAACGAAGCTCCTTTCGAAGCAATCTTTAGGCAGAATAGATCAATATTTAACAAAAGATCAACAACTTTGTCATAAAATTTTCTTATTTGTAAATATTATTTGTTATTCTTTTTGGCTATATGTGCGTTTTTATTTATGCTAGAAAGCTATTTTGTATTACGGCAGGTTTCGTATATTTATGCATTTTTTTTGCAAATAAATTTTATAATGAGGAAGTTTATGCTTACGCATTCACGTATTTTTCTTTATTAATTAGCCAACGATTAATAATCGCTTGTGCATTTTCAGGGTATTTTTTAGCAATAAGATAAGCTTGTTGTTGGATCTCAGGGATCAATTCGGCATCTCGCGCTAAATCAGCAATTTTTAAATCTGCTAAGCCAGTTTGTTTCGTGCCTAGCACTTCTCCAGGACCTCGAATTTCTAAATCTTTTTCCGCAATAAAAAAGCCATCATTACTTTCTCGTAATACATTTAAGCGTTTGCTTGCTGTTTTAGACAGCGGGCTTTTATACATTAATACGCAATGAGATGCCACGGCGCCACGCCCTACACGCCCTCGTAATTGGTGTAATTGTGCTAGCCCTAATCGTTCAGGGTTTTCAATAATCATCAAACTGGCATTGGGCACATCAACACCTACTTCAATAACCGTTGTTGCCACTAATAGATCAATATCACCCGCTTTAAATTGATCCATTACCGCTTGCTTCTCACTGGCTTTCATTCGTCCATGTACTAAACCAATAACTAACTCGCCAAGCTGTGCTTGTAAATAAATTGCCGTATCTTCTGCGGCCTGACATTCCAGTACTTCAGATTCTTCAATTAAGGTGCAAACCCAATAGGCTTGACGTTTTACTTCCCCATTTAAGCCTCCGCACGCTTGACGAATACGCTCAATAACCTCATTACGACGGCTATCCGCAATCGCTACTGTCGTTATAGGCGTTCTACCCGGTGGTAATTCATCAATTATTGAAGTATCTAGATCCGCATAAGCAGTCATCGCCAATGTGCGTGGAATTGGTGTTGCGGTCATAATTAATTGGTGCGGATATTTACCGTTAATAACGCCCTTTTCACGTAAAGATAAGCGTTGATGAACACCAAAGCGATGCTGCTCATCAATTATAATCAAGCTTAATTGTTTAAAGTTTACCTCATCTTGAAATAAGGCATGTGTACCTATGACCATATGCATATTGCCTGAAGCAATATTTTCTAACGCTTCTCGGCGCGCTTTTGCTTTAGTTTTGCCGGCAAGCCAGCCAACATTTATTCCTAAAGGTGAAAACCACTTATGAAAACTTAACGCATGCTGCTCTGCTAATATTTCTGTCGGAGCCATCAAGGCAACTTGATAACCTTGGCTGATCGCCGTTAGTGCCGCCATGGCAGCAACAAGGGTTTTTCCTGAACCCACATCACCCTGTACCAAGCGCATCATGGGTTGAGTTTGTTGCAGATCAGCTCGAATTTCAGCAATAACACGCTGTTGAGCATGCGTTGGTTCAAAAGGTAAGTTTTGTAAAAACTTTTGTGCTAGTTTGCTATCAACTTGTAAGGGTATGGCAGCATGTTTATCGCTATGTTGCCGAAGCTTTAACATACTTAAATTGTGCGCTAATAACTCTTCTTTAATTAATCTTAGCTGTGCAGGGTGACGACCTTGTTCAAGTAAACCAATAGCGACATCAGGTGGTGGACGATGAACAACATGCAATGCCTGAGTTAACGATAGCCCTTGCGGGCAAAACGCTGCGGGTAGTAAATCTTCTACCTCGGTATTGGTTAAACGTTTTAATGCTTGTTCAGAAATATTACGTAGGGTAATTTGTCGTAAACCTTCAGTGGTAGGATAAACAGGCGTTAAGGTTTCTTCTACTGGGGTTAAACTTTGATCTTGGTCAAGGTGCTTATATTCAGGGTGTACTATCTCAAAGCTACGTGCACCACGATTAATTTCCCCAAAACAACGAATTTCACTCCCTATTGCCAAATTATTTTTTTGACTCGCTGAAAAGTGAAAAAAGCGTAAATTTATGGTACCGGTGCCATCATTAAGCGTTACAACCAGCATGCGGCGTTTGCCTTGTATAACTTGGTTAGCAACAATACGACCAATAATATTGGTTGAAATACCAGCCACTAAATCGCGGATCATCGTTACTCGCGTGCGATCTTCATAGCGTAATGGCAAATGAAATAGTACGTCAGCTAAAGAGCATAAACCAATTTTAGCCAATTTATTGACCATACTCGGCCCAACACCTTTTAATGCTGAAACCGGTATTTTCGCTAAATTATTCAGGCTATCCTTCACAGAATTTAATCGTCCAAATGTTGCCAAGCATCTCTATTCATTTGCATTTTTTGCCACCACTCATCACTTGCTATTATTTGACCATCTTGGTCTATTTTGGGATAAGGCAAACCTTTTCTTTGACACGCTTCGGCAAAAATGGGATGACCACCCTCAAATAGCACTTGTTGACGACGTTCTTCTGATATTCTCGGCTGCTCATACATGCCGGCAAGTTGGCGTTGGCGTTGCGCTTCATAAAGTACAACAGAGCAAGCAACCGATACATTTAACGATTGCACCATACCCACCATAGGAATAACAATATCTTGATCTGCTAAGGCAAGGGCAGTCTCTGAGGCTCCAAATTTTTCTTGTCCCAAAATAATTGCTGTAGGTTTAGTGTAGTCAATTTCACGAAAATCAACGGCAGTAGAAGAAAGGTTAGTCACTAACACTTGCATATTTTGTTTTTTAAGTGCCGCAATTGCCGCTTCTGTTTTACTGTAGTTATGTACTTTTACCCAATTTTGACTACCTGCAGCACTACCACCTCGCACTTGCATTTGTGCGTTTTTCCATACCGCATGAACATCACTCACACCAACCGCATCACAAGAGCGAACGACGGCGGCTAAATTATGCGTTTTATGAACACCTTCCATACATACGGTGAGTTCTGGTTGGCGTTTATCAAGCATTTCAGTGATGCGCTGTAATCTTTCTGGGGTCATAAAATTTAATTTCGCTAGTTACTCGATGCAAAGCATCGATAAAAATGATTGTGTACTTTAATCGTAATAGAGTCATTAATATCTCTATTTAATATTACGTTTATAGGTAAATTGATAACAGCAGTATTTAATTGGTTGTAGGTAATTCCATAATACCATCGATTTCGATAGCAACGTCTTTAGGTAATCTTGACACTTCTATCGCTGCACGAGCAGGATACGGTTCATCAAAGTATTGGCTCATCACTTCATTAACAGTGGCAAAGTTGCTTAAATCTGTCATAAAAATATTTACTTTGACCATATTATTAATATCACCACCAGCCGCTTGACAAACCGCTTGCAGGTTTTTAAAGACTTGCTGTGCTTGTGCTTCAAAGCCACCCTCAACAACGGTCATTGTTTCCGCGATGAGAGGTATTTGCCCTGATAAATAAACAGTATTGCCTACTTTAACAGCTTGGCTGTAAGTACCAATAGCGCTGGGTGCTTGTTCTGTTTTCACGATAGATTTCATCTTTAATCCTTAATGTTTACTTAATACGTAATACTTTTTGCACTTCAACCATCACTTTAATTTTACGAATAATATCAGCAAGGTGAATACGATCTCGGCAGGTAATTTCTAAATTAATAACATACAAACTTGAATCTTTTTCTTCTGAATTCAGTGAGTGTACGTTCGATTCACAACGCGCAATAACATTGGTGACTTTGGCCAATGCACCTTGATGGTTAACAATTTCAATACGTAAACGGGCAATAAATTCTCTGTCTATATCGGTATCCCATTTTACGGGGAAAAGCTTACCTGCTTCATGCCCTTTAATATTACGACAACCCTGTTGATGCACCATTAAACCTTTGCCTGGGCTCAAATAAGCGACAATGCTATCACCCGGAATAGGACGACAACATTTACCATAGCTAACCATCATGCCTTCGGTGCCTTTTATCGGCATTTTCACTTTATTATTGCTGTCACCAAGGGCTTTATCTTCGGTAAACTCACCGGTTAATCGTCTGGCAATACCAATGCTGAGTGCATTACCTAAACCAATATTAATGAGTAATTCATCAAATGATTTATTTCCTGTTTCTTCAACAACTTGTGCTATGCGCTCTGCGCTAATATCTTCAAGTTTGGTGTCGCCTAAGGCATGACTTAATAAACGTAGCCCTAGCGCATGAGATTCAGTTTTTTCACGTGAACGTAAATAAGTTCTAATTTGTAAACGCGCCTTGGCGGTAACGACAAAATTTAACCACGTGGCATTAGGGCGAGCTGAGGGTGAAGTGATCACTTCAACAGTTTGTCCTGAATCTAACGGCTGACTTAAAGGATAAGGTTTACGATCTACTTTTACACCCACACACGAATTACCCACATCGGTATGTACCGCATAAGCAAAATCAACCGCCGTTGCGCCCATAGGTAATTCGATAATTTTACCATCAGGGGTAAAAACATAAATTTCTTCAGGAAATAAATCTGATTTAACATTTTCAATAAATTCAAATGAACTACCCGCACTTTGCTGTAGTTCAAGCAAGCTTTGCATCCAACGACGTGCTTTTTGTTGTGCCGTTGTGCCAGAGTCAGTGCCATCTTGTTTATAAAGCCAATGCGCCGCAACCCCTTTATCTGCCATTTGATCCATATCTTGCGTTCTAATTTGAATTTCGACAGGAATACCATGTGGGCCGATCAATGAAGTGTGTAACGACTGATAGCCATTGGTTTTAGGTATAGCAATATAATCTTTAAAACGGGTTTCAATCGGCTTATACAAATTATGTACCGCACCGAGAGCACGATAACAATCATCTATTTTATCTTTAACAATGACCCTAAAAGCATAAATGTCCATAACTTCGTTGAACATTAATTCTTTATTTAACATTTTACGGTAAATAGAATAAAGGTGTTTTTCGCGCCCTAATACTTCAGCTTCAATGCCTGTTTCTGTTAATCTTGCTTGTAACTCTTCTTTAATGTTATTGATAATTTCTTTACGGTTGCCACGTGCTTGTTTTACCGCAGATTTCAGCGCGCGTGCACGCATAGGATAAAGCGCTTCAAAGCCTAATTCTTCCAATTCATTTTTAACGTCGTGAATACCTAAACGGTTGGCAATAGGGGCATATATTTCTAAGGTTTCGCGCGCAATACGTCGACGTTTATCAGGGCGTAAGGCGCCTAATGTGCGCATATTGTGTGTACGATCGGCAAGTTTAATTAAAATAACTCGAATATCTTGTACCATAGCAAGCAACATTTTACGGAAGTTTTCTGCTTGCATTTCTTCTTTGTTGTTAAATTTTAATTTATCGAGCTTACTTACCCCTTCAACCAACTCGGCAACGGTATGACCAAATTTTTCTGCGAGTTCTTCTTTAGTCACTGGTGTATCTTCAATTACATCATGCAGTAAAGCTGCCATTAAGGTTTCATGATCTAAGTGCATTTTGGCGAGGTTATGAGCCACCGCAACGGGGTGGGTAATGTAAGGTTCTCCGCTTGAGCGCATTTGTCCATCGTGTGCTTCTCGCGCAACGATATAAGCTTCTTTGAGCAGGTCAACTTGTACTTTAGACAGATAAGTTGAGACAAATTCTTTTAATGGTTCAAATAGATACACCAGCACTCCGATAAGATAATAATAAAAGTAGAAAACGCAGTATAATAGTAACTAAAACCGCAAAAAACAGCCATAAAAAAACGCATCAGTTTAGCGTGATGCGTTTTTCATAAAAGTTTTACAAATATTGATTAAAGGTCTGATTGACCACCAACAATAGCAGCTACGGCAGCAAGCTCTGCTGATTCTTGATGAATACGTTCGTGGCGATCGCTTTCATCCATCACTTCTGTGGTAATTAAATCTGCTTCAATTTCTCTTAAAGCAATTACCGTTGGCTTATCATTTTCAACTTCAACCAAAGGCTCTTTACCACCAGTAGCAAGTTGGCGAGCACGACGTGACGCAATTAATATTAAATCAAAACGGTTACCGACTTTTTCCACGGCATCTTCAACTGTTACACGAGCCATTAAGCCACTCCAACATAAACAAAACCCATTAAATAGCCGACAATTATACCTAAGTGTTATTTATTAGCCAATAGATCTGTAAATAATTTCTGATGTTTTTCGACTTGTTTGTCTGTTTCAAGTGCTTTGGTGCGCACAATGGCCTTTAAATCAGCCAATGCTTGCTCAAAATCATCATTAACAATTAAATAGTCAAACTCGTGATAATGTGAGCATTCAGCCTCTGCTTCTGCCATACGAGCCGCAATAACCTCTGCGCTGTCTTGACCTCGCCCTTGTAAACGACGCTCAAGCTCTGCTTTTGACGGAGGCGCAATAAAAATAGTGGTTACATCAGGTTTACGCGCTCTCACTTGCTGTGCACCTTGCCAATCAATATCTAAAAAAACATCAACACCTTGCGCTAATTGCTGGTCAATTGCTGATTCAGACGTACCGTAATAATTGCCAAAAACTTCAGCATATTCATAAAAGGCGCCTTCGTTGATTAATTGTTTAAATTGATCAACCGTAACAAAATGATAATGCTTGCCATCAATTTCACCGGGGCGAGGCGCGCGCGTGGTATGCGAAACCGAAACTTGCATAGGGTTTTGTTGCTGATCAGCTTGTGCTAATAAGGCAGTAATGAGGCTTGATTTACCTGCGCCACTTGGGGCAGATAAAATAAATAAGTTACCTTTAACGGTCATGGTGAACTCTTGCTATATTGTTATTGTGTCTATGTAAAAGATTATTTTAACATAAAATAAAGGCCAAGCTCCTTAAAAGCTTGGCCTATTTATTTCTGGGTGTAATTAAAGCACTTTGGCGATAGATTCTGCTAGATAATCAACATTCGATTGAGCAATACCAGCAATACTCATACGGCTAGAGCCAACCATATAAATGCTAAATTCATCTTGTAAACGTTGCACTTGTTCTGGGGTTATGCCTAAAAATGAAAACATGCCACTTTGGCGCGTAATAAAGCTAAAATCTCGAGTAACACCTTGTTCAATAAGCTTTTCAACCAATAGTTTACGATTTCCATTAATGCGATCTCGCATTTCTTTAAGTTCATCATACCATTGGTTACGCAATTCATCTGACGATAAAATAGTTTCAACAATCGCCGCGCCATGTGCTGGTGGCATAGAGTAAATACAACGAATATCAGACAATAAAACTGAATGAGCAATATCAACACCAGTGCTAGACTCACCAATAATTGAGCAAGCACCAATACGCTCACGATATAAACCAAAGTTTTTAGAACACGAACTACACACGATCATTTCTTTAACGCTGTCAGCCATTAAGCGTAAACCGTAGGCATCTTCATCTAAGCCTTGACCAAAACCTTGATAAGCCATATCAATTAAAGGCAAAAAGCCAACACTTTTAGCGACTTCAGCCACTTGTTGCCATTGCTCTGATGTTAAATCCATACCGCTAGGGTTATG
Organism: Alteromonadaceae bacterium; assembly: GCA_015487235.1. GTDB lineage: Bacteria > Pseudomonadota > Gammaproteobacteria > Enterobacterales > Alteromonadaceae. Next base: position 12,199 of record WFQC01000065.1, on the reverse strand, counting down.
ACAACAAGCATGTAAAAGCACCACATCGTCGGCAGCAACCTTTTTAAGCGCAGCTAACATACCATCAAAATCTAACGACTTATTTTCATAATCGTAATAAGGGTAAGTTTTCACCGTTAACCCAGCCGCTTGAAATAAACCGGTATGGTTTGCCCATGTAGGGTTACTCACCCAAATAGTTGCCCCTTGTTTACATGAACCAATAAATTCAGCCGCAACACGTAAAGCGCCAGTGCCGCCCGGTGTAGAAACAGTTCTTACACGGTTATGAGTGATCACTTGATGTTCATCTGAAAAAATAAGCTTGGTCATTTCTTCATTAAATAGAGGCGAGCCTGTTGGGCCAATATAAACTTTGGTATCTTCAGTTTCGAGACGAAACTTCTCGGCTTTTTTCACACAATCTAAGATAGCAGTGTGACCTGCTTCATTTTTATAAACTCCAACCCCTAAATCAATTTTATTTGGGTTGTTATCTTCTCTGTATTTCGCCAATAATCCTAAAATAGGATCAGCAGGCAACGCCTTTAAATTACCAAACATGACTCCAATTACCTTCTATGAAAATATGATTTACCTGTATTTTACCCTTTGCAAAATAGCCTAAAATAAACCAATGTGATGAAAGAGCAAGCATAGCTTAGAAAGGGTTAATAATTAACCCCTAAAGATAAAAAATAATGAATAAATATGGCAGCTTTACACTACATCACTTAATGCGGCAATTAAACCAATTAAGCCACCAAAAACGCCGCCCCATACCACCAGCCAACCAAGATGTTTACGGATCATGGTTTGAATAATTTCTTTGACTAATTCAGGGGTAAGCTCATTCAAGCGTTTTTCAATAATATCACTGACTTTATCACGCATGCCCGCAATCACATTAGGCTGTTCAAGCTCTTCACGTAATAAAGAGTTAAATTCTTCGGTACTGGTTATGTCTGCTACCGCTTGTTGCATTTTTTCGACAAAAGGCTCTTTAAGCGGTTGTAAAGCTTCACTACCACCAAACATAGCAAGCATACCGCCAAAAGAGGAGTTTTCAATAACGTCCACTAAACTGTCAAAAGCTGGGCTTAAATCAACTTTTTTAATAATGGGAGTTAAATCAATCGCTGACGCTTTACCAGAGCGGTTAGAAAGAAAACGATCTATATTATCTTCCGTAAAAAATTGCTCCATCATTAAGTTGCGAATACCTGCTTTAAACTCTTCAAAACGAGCAGGAATAACGCCTGAGCCATAAAGCCCCGGAACTTTTTCAAACAGCATATGTACTGCTAACCAATTGGTAATTGCTCCTGATAAAGCAAATAAACCAACAGTAAATAAAATAGGTTGTGCAATAAAATAACCGACAATGGTGCAAACTAATGCAATAACATTGGTGATCATACTTTTATTCACGCAGCTCTCCTTTAACAATTACAGCTAAAATAAAAGCGCATTATATACTTGCCCTACTTGAAGATACAGCACGCAATTCAAGTAACTAGCATGAATATCATCTAGCAATTCATCGCTTTTTTTGCTTAACTAAAGAAACTTACAACAATATAAAAACCCACTAATTATGCGCTTTTTTTTTCCTTTATTACTGCTATTGCTCGGACAAATAGCAACAACTTCGGCAACACAATGGCGTACTTTAGATCCAAATAATACGCTATTAATGACATTACCTCATGGTAAAGTGGTGATTGAATTAGCCCCACAATTTGCCCCCAAACATGTTGCTCAATTTAAGGCCTTAACTCAACAAGGGTTATTTGATCATAATAAATTTTACCGCGTGATTGACGGTTTTGTGGCACAAGCAGGCCCAGAAGCTCGACGTGACCGAGCACCTAATCTTACCATGGAAGGCGAATGGCAACCGAGCAAAACGTGGGCATTTACTTTAGTGCAAAAAGAAGATTTATTTGCCCCACAAACAGGCTTTGTTGATGGTTTTGCCGTGGGTTACGATGAAAAAGACAACCACGCATGGTTAACACATTGTCCAGGTATTTTAGCTATGGCTCGTGGTAACAGCCCTGACTCAGCTTCAAGTCATTTTTATTTTACTATTGGTCAAGCCCCTCGCTATTTGGATCGCATTATGACTATTTTTGGTCGTGTGGTATATGGTATGAATCATATTCAAGCAATACAACGTACTGCCGTTATTGCTGGCGACAAGACCATTGCTCCTAGCCAATATACTAAAATTATTAAGATGCAATTAATGAGTGAAGTCCCCAAAGAGCAGCAAATTATCATTGAAGTAGAGCGAACAGATAGCAATGACTTTAAAGAAAAACTCAAAAAGCGTTTGGCAAGAAAAAGTGCTTTTTTCTATAAAAAGCCACCTCAAGTTCTTGATGTTTGCCAAGTGCCCATTTTAAGCCGTCGCCTAAAATAACGAATTGCTTGCACAGTGTAGAGGATTAAAAATAATTTTATGATCACCAAACATAAAAAAACAACCGAACAATGGATTGAAATAATTGCTCAACACGAGTTACCTGCTATTACCTCTACGGCGCAAATGCTTGATAAATTTGCCAACGATGATGTGTCGTCATTAACAAAACTCAGTGAATTTATTTTACATGATCAAGCGTTATCTTCATGTCTTTTACGTGTTGCCAATAGTATTCCTCATTTTGGCGTTACGAAAGTAACCACCGTATCTCGAGCTGCTGTTATGCTTGGTATTCATACGGTAAAAAATATTTGCCTAACCTCAAAACTTATTGATAGCCTATTAAAAAGTAAAAATTTAACCCCTGCGGTGTACCATCAATTAACCCAGCTAATGGCAACCTCTTTTTATGCTGGTATTTTAGCTAAAATGATGGTGCCTAATTACAATGAAGATACGCAAGAAGAAGTGTATCTTGCTGCAATGTTATACCGCATTGGTGAAACCGCATTTTGGAGTGCTGGTGGTAACTTGGCGGAACAACTGCTTAATCACCAAAAACAACACAATAAAAGCATAGCTGAAACTTGTTACGATTTGTTAGGTATTGAGTTTAATGAGCTCACCAAAGGTTTAGCAAGCACATGGAATCTAGGCGATTTACTGGTAAAAGCCTTAGATCAACCCGAAAGCCGAACCATTGAAATTCAAAGTATTTTTTTAGCCAATAAGTTGAGCCAATTTATTCATCATCCACCTAAAACTTATCGAGAGTTCAATCAACTACTTGAGCAAATAAGTGAAATAATGCATATCAGTGTTATTCAACTACGTGAAAAAATTCATCAAGCACGTAGTCAGGCGGTTAAATTATTAAACTCTTATGGGGCGCAAGCCTTGTCTAAATGCATTAATCCCTTACCGACTTTAGAGCACTTCAGCATTGCAGAAGAAGAGGTTTGTGAAGAAGTGCTTTCGCCCGAACAACGGCAATTAAATGCTATAAAAGCCTTAACGCAGCTAACCAAAACCAGTAAAGATTTTAATGAGTTTTTACAGCTCACTTTAAAGACGCTAGTCACTGATATGCAATTAGATCGATGCAGTTTTTTTATGTTAACCACAGATAAAAAACATATAAAGTCTCGTTTTAGCTTTAATAGCCAAGCCCGCCTTGAAACCATGAATATACGCTTATCCGTTGATGATGAACAAAATGCAATGGCTTATATTATTCATCAAGACAAGCCTGCGTTAATTAATAACCTAAAACACAGTTATTGGAAAAACTATATTGATGAAGGGCTTGAAAAGCTTATTAATAAAGGAGCTATATGCATTGCGCCCGTAAAAATAAATGACAATGCTATTGGGGTGATCACTGGGCATTTATTTGCACGTAACAGCCAAATAAGTGAAGATGATTTTACCCAGTTTTGTTTTTTAGTTGATCACCTAAATATGTGTTTAACGCTTATTTCGCGCCACTAACTTTCTCTAGCGCAAATAGTAAATGGCTTGTTCTGTTACACATTTGGTAAAGGTTTTTTGTCGTTCTTCTCGTGGTAATTGCACCAGTAATAACTCAAGCTGACCCATTTTTTCATCATAGCTTTTCTGATCAAGCTTGGTCATTTGTGAATGAAAACAACCAATTAAACCAAAATTCAAAGCCACATCAGATTTTAATGATTTGCCTGCGAGGCAATTATCAAGCTTTTGAGCAAGCTCACCCTTATCCATTTTAGTCACTAACTCATCGATTTGATAATCATAATTTTCGCTATGACGCTGACGATTACAAGCAAAAAACATATCTGCTACTGCGACAATGGGGATCATTGCTTGGTGTTGCTGTGCAAAGCGATTTTTTAATGCTTGTTCATCATTACTTGCAATTTGTGTTGAAGCCAAACTTACTGTGCTGATCATATAAACTAACACAAGAGAAAATAATTTTTTCATAAAAAGATACTCATATTTTATATTCAATCCACTTAGACCTTAGCAATAAAAAAATGAAGCTAAAAATACGCTAGTAAAGTGGTACATATTAAACCATAATTTCAATAGATAAAAATAACATGATAAAAGGGCCTTGTGCAGAAAATAGTACAGAAAGTTACGCTCACTCAAGATGAAAATTTATCCTTTAAGATCACCCAACAGCTGTTACCCCATGATCATCAGCAAATCGATCTTTATTTTTCTTTGCCTAATGAAATGGGCATTAACCCCAGCACTTTAAACGAAGAACAGTACTTTTACAGTAGTATTAAAAGCCATTGTGCTTATTATTCCGCACAATTACATTTACCACTGGTGCGCAGCCGCTATATTAGCCAACAAAAAGGGGAGCAGAGTGGTTATCGCCTTAATTTAAATTTATTTTCATATCAAATTAAAGTGGCTCTAGACACTGATATTAGGCAAGTTTTACAAGCAAAAACAGCTGAAGAAATTTATCCTCATGCGGTACAAATTGCTGAAGAAACCATTAATTTATTAAAAAAACTCCGCCGTTATACACCTTCAGATAAAAAACTGAGCCCTTTTTTTGAAAACGCCGACAATTATTTAAGCTGGCACGTTGAGCAATCATTTTTAAAGTTACTGGCTAAAGCACCTAAAAGTAGTGATTTTGCCAATGAGCGACAGTTTTTACTGGATTTATGCCGTAACGAAAATAACTACCGTCTTGAAAAGCAATATAACTCGCCAACCACGCTCAATGATCCAAACCGTATTACTAATAAAATGCGTTTACTACAGCGCTTAATTGAATATGGCGTTGTTTTTCAAAAGAAAACAAAAAACTTAAATACCCAATTAAAGCGTTTAGTGCGTGGTTCAGTTACCGCAGTTATTATGGCTTTTGTAATGATGTTAGTACTTAATGCCCGTACTACATTTACCGAAGTCACCATTGCTTTGGTAGCCTTACTTGGTGTTATTTATGGTTTACGTGAAATATTTAAAGAAGACTTAACTCGGCTTATTTGGCGTAAAATTCAACAAGGCTTACCCAAATGGCAAAATATTTTTAAGCACACAGTAAATCAAAGCCGCATTGCAATACAAACCATTTGGTTAGAATATATAAAAGAAAAGCATTTACCTAAAGAAGTCTATGATCTGTTTCAAAAAAGACGCCAGCAAAATAAACAAGCCTCACAATTAATGCATTTTCGTAGTAGTAGCCGCGTGTTGGTGAAAGCGTTTTTACCCGGTTATGATGAAATTCAACTACAAACGGTTTTCAATTTAACCCCTTTTGTACGTTATTTAAAAAAAGGCGAAGGGCGTTTATACAGTTTAGAAAATAATAAAATTACCAGCCAAGCGGTAGAGCGTCGTTATCAAATTAATTTAGTGCTAGTACAAACAGACAAGAAGCAGCAACAATATTTACAACGCTTTAAAATAACGCTTAATCGCTCAGGCATTGTTAATATTGAAGCTATGCGCATTGTTGACCCTAACGAGTAACCTGACTGCAACAAGTTTTAAAATATTTATCACCCCAGTGATAAAGCGATAAGCCTAACAATACAATAGTTGCACCCGTAATTAATTTTAGACTGATCGCCTCATGATTAAGCCATGCCCCTAAAGCTAATGCAATAACTGGAGTAATTAAGGTGATCAAGGTCACACTACTGGCGGTTAATTTTTGCAATACATAAAAATAAGCATAAAAACCAATTAATGAACCAAAAATGCCTAAATAAACAGTGGCCCAAATAGAACGCGTTTGCCATTGCGTTATAGGTAAAGTGCCATCAAGTATAAACCAACTCAATAAAAATAGCGGCAAAGATACTGTTAGTGCACCTACTGTTGTTGCCATAGGGTGTATCACAAGATGAATACTCTTTACTAACACACCACTTAGGCTAAAGAAAAATACGGCACACAAAATAAAAATCAATCCATATAAACTGTCTGCTTTTAAAGCAAAACTATCTGCACAAACAATAGCTAACCCCACTAAAGCAATTAACATCGCACTAACACGCATTTTAGTTAGCGTATTTTCAGCTAAAATTTTCTTTGCCAATAAAGCCGACATAACAGGCGATAAACCAAAAACTAACGACATCACCCCTGATGATAAATAGCGTGCTGCCATGTATGAAAACAACATTCCCCCAAAAATACCTAAAGAGGAAAAACTATACAGTTTTAACGCTTTTTTATGCCATGGCAGCGCAATTTTACGGGTTTTAATAATCGCAAAGCCTAAAACAACCGCAATCACCATACGTAAAAACACCGCCATTGTTGGATTAATAGATTCACTACTCCAAACAATACCTAAAGGCGTTGTAGACCAAATTAACACTACAGCTAAATAGGCAGTTGTCACCGACACGATGTTAAATTCCTTAAGAAATAGAAAGAAAAAACAAACCATTACAAAACAATTATAGAAGATCAACATAACCTATTATTAACTTAAGGTTTGCTTAAGTTAATTAGGCTATAGTGCATTATGTCGTATGGTTAATCTAAATTGATGACTTTGCGATGAATATATACCCATGTTACCTCAAGATACAGGATTCAGCTGGAATTATCATGGGTATATAGGTGACAACGGTAAAATAAAAATTTATCTCAATAGGAACTTTACTTCATATGGTTTATCTTCGCGCACTCTTCATTACCATGCTGTTATTAACGACGACGTTTTCAATGGCCAATAGTCTTGATCAACTTGAAAAAAAGCTCGCCGATTTAAAAGGTCAAGTAGTGTATTTAGACTTTTGGGCCTCATGGTGCGGTCCCTGTCGCAAATCTTTTCCTTGGATGAACGAAATACAAGCGAAATATAAAGATCAGGGGTTTACGGTAGTCAGTATTAATGTGGATCACGACAAAACATTAGCCGATAAGTTTTTACAAGAAATGCCCGCTAATTTTAGTGTTATTTATGATCCAAAAGGTAAAATAGCACAACAGTTCAAATTAAAAGGCATGCCTAGCAGCTATTTAATAGACAGAGATGGCGAGATAGTAAGTGCTCACGTAGGTTTTATTGAAAAGAAAAAAGCAATTTATGAGCAAGCAATTAAGCAACTCATTCAGCAGTAGGTATAGGGTATGAAAAAGTCACATTTACTGAAAGCCAGCCTAGTAATGCTTTCAATTATATTAACAGGCTGTAGTTCTTTAGGCGTTGAACCTTGGGAACGAGATTTATTAGCAAAAGATGAAATGGCATTATCTTCAGCACCGCTTGATGCAGCATTAGATGATCACATTTACTTTTCGAAAGAAGCTTCAAGCGGTGGTCGTAGTTTTGGTGGTGGAGGTTGCGGATGCAATTAAAACAATCAACCCAATTAAAAAGTTTATTAACAACAGCTACCTGTGCTTTGCTTGGTAGCACAACAACACAAGCAAATGAGCTTGAAAATTGGCAATTTGATACCGCTTTAATGGTGTATAGTGAAGTCGATAGAGTTTCTGCCGCAGAAGCCATTATAGCGGGTGAGCGCACCTACGATAATGATCAGGTACTTAATTTGAAGTTGACCCTTGATGCACTAACTGGTGCATCAGCTAATGGTGCCGTTGCCCAACCGCACGTACAAACTTTTACTCGTCCATCAGGAAAAGGCCAATATCAAGCAGACGCAAACACCACGCCACTTGATGATACCTTTAAAGATACCCGCGTACAGCTCACAGGACAATGGACACAACCTTTAAGTGATGGTTACACTTGGAGTGTAGGAGGTAATTTTTCAAAAGAATTTGATTATATGTCATTAAGTGGCAATACCAATATTGCTAAAGACTTTAACAAAAAAAATACCACTGTTTCTGCTGGTATTGCCTTGGCTTTTGATCAAATAAAGCCTAAAGGGGGAATTCCAGATCCGTTAACTCCCATGATAATTTCAGACCTTATTAGCGGTTATGATGATGAGGGTGAAGATGATGATGACGGTATTAATCCCTCAAGTATCGCCAGTAGTGACAATAAAACCACTGTTGATTTACTGTTTGGCGTAACACAAGTGATTAATCGCCGTATGTTAGTGCAAATGAATTATTCATTTTCACAGGTTGATGGTTATATGACCGATCCGTATAAAATTTTAAGCGTGCTTGACATTAACGGTATTAGCCAAGAGTATCGTTATGAAAAACGTCCTGATAGTCGTCAAAAACACGCTTTTTATTTGCAAACAAAGTATCACTTTGAACACTCAATAATTGATGCGTCATATCGCTTCATGACAGATGATTGGGGTATAAACTCACATACCGTCGATTTACGTTATCGCATCATGCTCGCTGGTGATCATTATATTGAACCGCACCTTAGATTTTATAAACAAGCTGCCGCTGATTTTTATCAACCGTTTTTAAATCAAGGCACTGCCTTACCTGAGTTTGCAAGTGCCGATTACCGCATTGGTGAAATGGACACTTATACCCTTGGCATTAAATACGGTATGCCAATGAAAAGCGGACAAAAGTTAGCTTTTAGGGTTGAATACTATAATCAAGCACCTAAAAATGCAGGATTTACACAACCTGGCGTATTGGCAGAGCAACAAATTTATGAAAGTATAGATGCCATTATTGCACAGGTTAGCTATTCTTTTTAAATGTTAAAAAAACCGTCACGAACCATAAAAAGCCAGCCACGTGATGCTGGCTTTTTGATCTGCTTTCATGCCATGGCAAGCCCTTGTGAAGTGCTTATTGATACGGATGACGAAAACCATGCTCGCACATTAGGCGCTATTGCTGCACATGAAGCTTGGCGTATTGAAGATAAATTTAGTCGCTACCTTAGTCATAGCGTTTGTGGGCAATTAAATGCCAATGCTGGCAAACGCTGCGCTATAGATAAAGAAACCTATTTACTGTTAAAATTTGCTGACGATTGTTACCAGATGAGCGCAGGCTTATTTGATATTACCTCAGGTATTTTACGTAAAGCTTGGCATTTCGATGGCAGTGACAATATCCCCTCATCAGCACAAATATCAGCCCTATTGCCCTTGATTGGGTGGCAAAAAACAACCTTAACTGAAACTAGTTTTCAAATGCAGCAAGGTATGGAAATCGATTTAGGCGGTTTAGGTAAAGAATATGCTGTTGATCGTAGTTTACAACTTATTAATCAACAAACTGATGCCCCTGTACTGATTAACTTTGGTGGTGATTTAGCCGCTAATAAAGCCAGAGTAATTCAGCATAAAGCCCAACCATGGCAAATAGGTATTGATCATCCAAGTTTTAAAAAACAACAGGTTGTGGTTTCAATAACAACGGGTGCGGTGGCAACGAGTGGTGATGCTAATCGGTTTTTATTAAAAAATGGTAAACGCTATAGCCATATTTTAAACGTAAAAACAGGTTGGCCAGTAGACAATCCACCCAGTGCAATTACCGTAGCAGCACCACAATGTATTCAAGCAGGTTTTTTAGCCACGCTCGCACTATTACAGGGTGAACACGCTGAATCATTTCTACACGCGCAAGGCATTAAATATTGGGCGATAAGATAGCAGTATTTAAACATACTGCTATCGCTAGCGATTTATAAGTGATATGGCTTACTTAATCGATGAACAGCATCAATAAAATAACCCGCATGTTCAGGATTTACGTCAGGATGAATACCATGACCTAAATTAAATACATGCCCAGTACCACCTTGACCAAAGCCTGCTAATATTCTACTCACTTCTTGTTCTATGCGATCTGTTGGCGCATAAAGCATTGATGGGTCCATATTTCCTTGTAAAGCAACCTTATCACCAACACGTGCTTTAGCTTCGTCAATATCAATGGTCCAATCTAAACCTACCGCATCACAACCTGTTGCGGCGATAGCTTCTAACCACATACCGCCATTTTTTGTAAATAAAGTTACTGGCACTTGGCGACCGTCATTATGTCGAGTTAAACCATCAACAATTTTTGCCATATACTGTAAAGAAAAATCATTATAATCTCGTGGTGACAATACGCCACCCCAAGTATCGAAGACCATCACTGATTGTGCGCCCGCAGCAATTTGTGCATTCAGATAGTCAATAACTGCATCTGCAAGCTTATCTAGCAATAAATGTAAGGTTTGCGGTTCAGAAAACATCATTTTTTTAATTTTAGTGAACGCTTTTGAGCTACCACCTTCAACCATATAAGTTGCTAGTGTCCATGGACTACCTGAAAAACCAATTAAAGGCACTTCACCTTTCAGGGTTTTACGAATAGTGCGAACGGCATTCATAACATAACCTAATTCATCTTCCATATCAGGTAATGCAATTTTCTCTACATCAGCCTTCGATAAAATAGGGCGTTCAAATTTAGGACCTTCACCCGTTTCAAAGTATAAGCCTAGTCCCATTGCATCAGGAATAGTCAAAATATCACTGAATAATATTGCGGCATCTAATTTAAATCGACGCAAGGGTTGAATAGTCACTTCACAAGCAAGCTCCGCATTGCGGCATAGCGCCATAAAGTCACCCGCTTGTGCTCGAACTTCTCGGTACTCGGGTAAATAACGCCCAGCTTGACGCATCATCCATACTGGGGTGTAATCAACAGGTTGCTTCAATAAAGCTCGTAAATATCTGTCGTTTTTTAATTCTGTCACCGAGAAATCCTCTTAACTATTTTTGCGCGCAATTTAAAGTCGAGCATTCTAACATTAGCAGCCTTGCGGATCTATGACTCAAGTCAATTTGCCTAACACAAAAAAAGATAAAAAAATTTAGCATTAATTTTTGTTTTTTTACAAAATAGAAATAAATAACAATCAGCAGCTTAGTGAAATTTAGGTCAAAAATCACCCATATACGAAAAAAATCGTCGAGTTTATGCTCTATTAAAGTGTTTGCATCGACAATTTTCATTTGATATAAAATGCCTGCGCTAGTTAAGAACAACTAATAAGAAGCTTGATAAAACAAGACCATACAGCGAGCATTTAGGCCTTACCGTTTGGTAAGGCTTTTTTATTATCTGAAATTCACCTTAAAATTCATGCCACTTATCTAAAGCCTTAGATTATTTAAGGCGTTGTTATTGTGTTGAGCTCAAAAACATATAATAATTTGACCATATGGTTAACATTTAACTGCAGTTGTTTAATTTAGGTAAATTTTATGTGGCGCATTATATTATTCATCGGTTTGGGCTTTTTTTCTGTCAGTAGTTTTGCCTTTGGCAAATTAGGGCATCAACTGGTTTGTCAAATTGCTTTTGATCATCTATCACCCGCAAAACAACAAACAATCACCTCAATGCTGGCTAACCTGCCTGCGCAACATAAAGCTCTCATTAATCGATATACTTACCAAAGTAATGAGGCAGAAATTAGCTTTGCTAACGCCTGTACTTGGGCCGATGCCATAAAAAGCGATAAAGCTTACGATAGCATGAAGCCTTGGCATTACATTAATGTAGCGCGTGATGAAACACATATTGAAAAAGGTCGTTGCAAAAATGACTGCATTACCAAAGGCATTGCCATACATAAAAAGCAACTAAAAAGTTCAACCGATGCATGGCAAAAAGTACAAGCACTAATGTTTTTAGGACATTGGATAGGCGATATTCATCAACCATTACATGTAAGCTTTGCTAGTGATTGGGGTGGCAATAAAATTAAAGTCAATTCACCCGATGGCAAGTGTACTAATTTACATTGGTTATGGGATGAGTGTTTAATTACGCGTGAGAAAAAAGATAAGCAACAATGGCTTAATATACTTTCTCAACGCTGGCAAACTAGCCCTGTAATGCAAT
>WFQC01000064.1 GCA_015487235.1 Alteromonadaceae bacterium | reverse complement strand
TTAAATTTATTTGATTTAGAATGACTAGATCTAAATAAATTTGCCTTGTTATTGAACATCGAGCATAGCTCTGAGTTGAGAAGAAATTTAATCAAATTGGTATTATTCTATCTGTTACATTAATTGGTTACTTTTTATTCTAACCTTAAATGTAACGCATTTCAGCTTAGATAAAATAAAAATGGCATTATTTTTTTAGAATAGGTGATTTTTATCACAAATGTTCTATGAAAACATGCGTTTAAGATTATCGGCAAATTCAATAAATTTTTCTTTTAATGTTCTTTTTATCTCAATAGTTAAACTGCTAAACACGCTAATACCTTCAATGATAACCGTGGGTGCATTAGGAGTGGCATAAGTATTCACTTTATTGTCAATTGAGCCAAAAATACAAAATGCTTTCGAAATAATATTAATATTCTCTGGTACATAAATACCATCACCACTAAAAAGGCTGAAAACTTTAATACGTGTAACAGGTTGAGTAAATTGTGCATCAGTAAAATCTAACTTGGCGCCACTAAAAATACTGATCATTTTTATTTCTTTAGCCACAGACCAACACCCTGTTCGTTCATTACCGCTAAAAATACTAATAAAGCTATCATGCTCATCAATAACCTTGCTCTCACTATAATGAGTCTTGAGGTTTTGCTGTTTAGATTGTTGATAATTTTTATCAACTGTCAGTGGTAAGTCAGTAATTAGTGCTTCTAACTCTGCATTTTTGGTCGCGACCATGGCTTGATCAAGCCGACGTTCAAAAGCTTGATAAGAGAGTTCTCCATGGCTGTAATTCATAATGAGTTGATCAATAACCTCTGTACGTACATTCTCAATCGGGCGGTCTTCAAGGTTGACTGACATAAGCTTCCTTAACTTGATAAGTCTGAATTTATAATAGTAGAACATCAGCAACTTTTACACCAAAAATAAAATAATTTAAAATCAATAAGTTGTATGTTCTAAATAAATGCGAGTAGTATGATTCATCGTTTTTTAGTCAAAATAACTAAAAAGTATCAACACTATTATGTCATGCTGTTAATACTTTTTGATTATTATCATGATTGGAATCAAAATGTTAATGATTTACTAGACTAAAGTAGTGCTTAATTCACTTGCAATAACGGAGATAATAAGCAAATGGAAAAAAATAACACCATAACATGGCGTGACTATTTAAAATCAGGTGATCGTATTTTTATTGGTTCAAATGCAGCAGTGCCTAATGCATTGATTGATGACTTAATTGCACATAGCGATGGCTTACATGATATTGAAGCCGTACATATTTTAACGCTATCTGATAATGTTTGGGCTTTACCTACACATAAAAATCTTTTTAAAGTTAATTCACTCTTTATTGGCGGCAAAAATGTGCGAGAAGCTGTTGCAGAAGGGCGTGCAGATTATACACCTTGTTTTATTTCTGATATTCCTAAATTATTTAGTGAAAATGTATTACCGCTTGATGTGGCTCTAATTATGGTTAGCCCGCCTGATGAATACGGCTATTGCTCATTAGGTGTGAGTGTTGACGTAGTATCATCAGCGGTAAAAGCAGCTAACTATGTGATTGCACAAATTAATCCTAAAATGCCTCGTACTAATGGTCACAGTTTTGTGCATGTTAATCAAATCAATGCATTTATTGAAGTTGAACAAGCCCTACCCGAGCTTCCTATTATTCCTCATGAAGATAAAAAACAAGCAAGAATTAGTGAACAAATAGGCCAGTATGTGGCGATGTTGGTTGAAAATGGTTCAACGCTACAAATAGGTATAGGCAAAATTCCTGAAGCAGTATGTAAGTATCTCGCTAATCATAAAGATCTCGGTATTCACAGTGAAATGATTTCTGATGGTGTTATTGATCTTATGCTAAGCGGTGTCATTAATAACCGTAAAAAAACCTTTCATAAAGGCAAAGCGGTAGTCACCTTTTGCATGGGCAGTCAGCGTCTTTATGACTTTGTTGATGCTAACCCTCATGTAGAGTTTTATCCTTCTGAACATGTAAATTCACCCGTAAAAATAGCACGTAATGATAATATGGTTTCAATTAATAGTGCTATTGAGGTAGATTTAACTGGGCAAGTGGTTTCTGACTCTATCGGTTATCAGTTTTATAGTGGAATTGGTGGGCAAGTTGACTTTATTCGAGGCGCTTCGTTAAGTAAAGGGGGGAAACCTATTATTGCTCTGCCTTCTACCACTAAAGATGGCAAAATATCGCGTATAGTTGCTCATATTACCGAAGGTGGCGGCGTAGTAACCTCACGCGGTCATGTCTCTTATGTGGTTACAGAATACGGCATAGCATCATTACAAGGAAAAAGCATTCGTGAACGTGCTTTAGAATTAATTCGTATTGCTCACCCTAAATTTCGCGATCAATTACTGGCCGATGTACGTAAGCATTATTGGGTGCCTGAATACCAAGAAAATACCCCTTGTTCTGTACCAGAGTTAGGCCCATTAGGGCTTAAAAAATTTACTTTTGCTGACACCAATTATATTTTACGACCTCTCGCTCCCTCTGATGAACGTAAGCTGCAAGAGTTTTTCTATTCTCATAATAAAGAAACCCTGATCATGCGATACAACTACTATGCCACTCAAATGACTCGAGAAAAGTCTTGTAACCTAGTGAGTGTTGACCAACATAAAGATCTTGCCTTGTGTTTTACTGAACAAAAACATTTACGAGAAATAATTCGTGGTGTAGGTCGTTATTATTATATTGAGCAAGATCACTGTGCTGAGGTCGCTTTTGTTATTCAAGAAAGTTTGCGGGGTCGAGGTATGGCGCGCACTTTACTGGCAGAAATGATCAAAATAGCGAAAAAAAGAAAGCTAACTAAATTACTCGCCTGTGTGCGCAGGGATAACGCACCTATGCTAAAAGTATTTGAAAAGGCAGGCTTTATTAGAAAGCCATCAGATGATTTTGATGAAGTTAGCTTAACGCTTCCGCTTATGGAAGATGAAACAACAGCCCCAACAAACGAGAAAAGTGAATAAAAGGTGAAATATGAGCGTCGGCATAATCGGACACTACAAATGTAATGAACACAATATGGGTGAACATCACCCAGAAAGCCCAGCAAGAATGGGCGCAATTCAAGATCAGCTCATTCGTAGTGGCCTCGATTATGTTATACGCCAATATGATGCCACGCCAATAGATAAAAAATACTTAAACTTAGCGCATAGCCAAGCACATATTGAGCATATTATTAACAATGTTCCTCAAGAAGGCTTTTTTAAATTAGATGACGACACTTGTATGAATAATGCCAGTTTAAACGCGGCTTTATATTCAGCAGGCGCCGTAATTGATGCCGTAGATCTTGTGATGAGTGGTGAACTTTCAGCCGCTTTTTGTGCCACTCGCCCTCCCGGACACCATGCTGAATATAATAAAGCCATGGGCTTTTGTTTGTTTAATAATATCGCCATAGGGGCTTTTTATGCGAAAGAAAAATATCACTTAGAGCGCATCGCTATTGTTGATTTTGACGTACATCATGGCAATGGCACTGAAGATATTATTAAAACGAATATCAATAATAACCGAGCAACTAACCATAATTTTTTGTTTTGCTCTAGCTATCAGTACCCTTTTTATCCATTTGAAATGCAAGCAAGTGATACACCGCCTATTATTAATACACCACTTGCCGCAACCACTAAAAGTGCAGAATTTAGGCAAGCCTTACGTGAGCACTGGTTTCCAGCATTAGAAAAATTTAAGCCTCAACTTATTTTTATTTCCGCAGGGTTTGATGCTCATATTGAAGATGATATGTCGCAAGTCAGCTTAACTGAAGCCGACTACCGCTGGGTTACTGATGAATTAAAAGCTATTGCAAATCAATATTCCAAGGGGCGTATTGTCTCTACTTTAGAAGGAGGTTATCGTCTTGGTGCACTAGGCCGTAGTGTGGTGGCACACATTAATGGTTTGATCGGTAATTAAACAAACAATAGCCATGCTCGTTCATTGAATCACGGTATAAAGTCAGTTAAAGTTATGGGTGGCTGTTAACTTATAAGTTCAACAGCCACTTATCAAACCTCTTAATTTTTTAATGATATAAGGCTTTATTTTGAGCAAAAAACCTTCACAATTTATTTACCTGATCGCCTCTCTGATCACCTTACTCGTTGGTTACGCCTATTTAAGATATGCCTATAAGGTGACAGACAGCACTCCTTTTACACAAGAAATAGTACTGATCATATTAGGCACAGTAGCAACCATTTTTATCACCGCTTTATTATTAAATAAACAAACAGCGGTTGAAATAGAAAAAGAGCAAAGTATAAAGTTTTTAGAATTAAAAGCGCATACTTATGAAAAGTTGCTTGATTTAATTGAAAATATGTCGGTCGTTGAGCAATTTTCTAGCGCTGAATTTACCCGTTTACAATTTATTACCCATCGGCTTGCTATCGTGGCTTCTGCCGATGTACTTAATGAATATCAACACTTTATTAAAGTACTTTCTAAAATTTCAGTTGATCGTAGTTTTACTAACGATACTGAAGAATTATCACAAGCATTAAGTGCCCTAACGGTACAAATACGCCAAGACTTAATTGGTACGCCTAGCTCAAGCGATTACACTAAAAAGCAAATCAAAGAGATGATAACGCAAAATTCTTATACCTCATCTATCATTAAACTTGCTAAGAAAAAATAAGCGTCCATAAACAACTCGTTCTTCTTACTGATGCAGAATGCAACAAAATTCTGCTAAATTTAAGTAGAACGAGTATCAACAAACCCGTACGATAATATATACCCATGACACTTCAAAATGCGAGTTTCAGGATGCCTGAGTAACATGGGTATAACTTTAATCGCTACAGCGATCATCTCGTTCACGCATTAACCAATAAACAATGCCCAGTGCTAATAATCCTGCGGCTAATGCCGCGATAGTTGCCGCATCAGTTTTAGTGGTATCTAAAATAATAAACTTACGCCCCAAGGCTAATAAAGCGATTAATATAACCGTTTTAACTTGAATAATG
>WFQC01000063.1 GCA_015487235.1 Alteromonadaceae bacterium | reverse complement strand
GCATTAGAGTGTGCACTAAATATTAAAAAAGCAATAAATAAAATTATGCATCTAAAATTTGAATACAAAACTAAACTCCCGAAAAATATAACGCCTTAATAAGCGGCTAAAAACAGTTGGCTAAAATTGGTGAGGTACGAACCACAGCCAACTTTTAGCAGTCCGACTTGAAAACACTTGTTATATTTTCAATTCACTGAAATTGTTAATGTTACTGAAATCCCACAACTTTTTCCATAACCAAAAGTTAAAAAATAGATTTCATTTAAATTTGATTTAGCAGTAAACCAAACCTTTGTATCATGTTCATCTTCAAAAGGCTTTAAAGTAGAAAAGAAACTTGGGGCTTCTAAGCTATCCCTAAATATTGCCACTGTATCAAATTTTTTACCTTTGATTTCTTTAGGTAGAGTGACAGTAATACTGTATGAACCTTGATTTATTTCCTTATTTATTTCAAAAAGGTTTGAGTATTCTTTATTCCATTTACTCATTTGTTTCTCTGAAATCATACATGATGATGCATGAGAGAGAAAACAAAAGAAATAAAGTATAGAGGTTAAACGCATACTCGAAACTTCCCTGAAAATATAACGCCTCACATCACCGGCAGCAAAAAGTGGTGTGGATGTAGCGTAGCGAAAGCCGCGCCGCTTTTTGCTGTCCGAGTGCATGTGATTGTTATAAGCATTATCGAGTTATCAATATTCTGAGCAACAACAATGACCATTTTATAGAGTCATAGACAAGCGCGGAAACAACAGGTTTTGTGCCATGAACGTCGCCCATATTTGACCGTAGCTTCTGCATAATAAATGCTGCCTGGTTCAACGAGCCATCGAGATTGCTTGACAATGGATTAATGTCAGAATCATTCCATCCTATATCTCGAAGCTCATTTTGTAGATTTTCTCTTGCGCCAATAGCATTTATAGATTTCTTTATTCTTTCTTGAAATGATGCCTTATTTGGATCACCAAGACCGAACTCTTGATATATGGAACCTGTAACCGCATCTAATGCGCCACAAGAAGCAGACAGGGAACCACTTAAATCACCATCACGCAACCTACTTGCTGCTTTTTGAATATCTTCATGCGCATTTTCTGGTATTTCTGTTAATTCAGACACATCAAATATTTCGACTGGCAACAGATTTGTGCCAGAGAACTTCCATCCTACTCGCGATAGAATACGCTCAAGCTCATTGATAAGGTCTGGTTTTCTCCTTAGCATTTCTTCGCAAACAATTGAAGCCACAATGCCTAAACGATTTTTGTCCATGTTCCCAATTTGAGCGTCAATTGCGCTAAGAAGCTGAGATTTTGACGCACCTCCTTGGGACTTTTGTTCCAAGTGCGAAAGCTGCGACATATCTATGTCTGCGTACCCAACGATTTCTTTGATACTGCCAAATGAGAAATTCGCAGTCAGTGAAGACCTTATTGGTCCCCAAGGGATTTTATTCATTACTCCGATATTCCTTTTTTCTTATAACAGCTTATTAGACAGGGAAGATCAATATGAAGGTAGCAATGACTTCCCTGTTATATTTTTAACATAACAAAACTCTACATTTTAAAATATAAATAATCAACAACTTAGTTTTATCATTCAGTGTTTCTCTAAAAAATACAGAATTTAAATCTATCTTTATTGCAGAAATACAGAAAACACCTACACTGTATTTATGTACAGCACAATTTGATAATAGCACTGAGATAAGGATATTTCTATGTCTTCTCCTTTTTTATTAGCCATAAAAGAGCAAATGCGAATGAAACGCTACGCTAAACGTACAATCGACACTTATTGCTATTGGATAAAAGCTTATATTAATTTTAATAATAAAAAGCATCCTAGCCAATGCCATGATAGTGAAGTTGAAGGCTTTTTATCTTTTTTAGCTAATCAGAAAACCGTTGCGCCTAAAACACAAGCTTTAGCGCTTAACGCTATTGTCTTTCTCTATCGAGAAATACTTAATCAGCCATTAACACTTGCGCTAAATTTCAATAAAACCACGATACAACCTAAATTACCTGTAGTATTAACAACGGATGAAACAGCTTTATTATTAAAAAATATTCCTGCACATTTAGCACTACCTTGTCAGTTATTATATGGCAGTGGCTTACGATTAATGGAGGCAATGCGCTTACGCGTTCAAGATGTTGATTTTAATTATTTGTCGATACAAATATGGCATGCCAAAGGAGGAAAACACCGTCGCGTAACGTTAGCAAAAGAACTCGTTGAACCACTTAGAAATCAAATTGCACAGGCTAAACTTTATTATCATCAAGATATGAAGCAAGAAAAATATCAAGGGGTTTGGTTACCTTATGCGCTTGCACATAAGTTTCCTAAGGCTCCGAAAGAATTTAACTGGCATTATATTTTTCCATCAAAGCACTTAAGTATTGATCCTGAATCAAAAAAATATCGACGCCATCACCTTAATGAAACCAGCATTCAAAAAGCAGTGCGTTCTACCTGTAAAAAACTGGGCTTTGAAAAACATGTTACTTGTCATACCTTACGGCATTCTTTTGCTACGCATTTATTGCAACGCGGTGCAGATATAAGAACCGTGCAAGAACAATTAGGCCACAGTGATTTGCGTACCACTCAAATTTATACTCATGTTTTAGAAAGTGGAGCTAATGCGGTACGTAGCCCACTTTCTGATCTTAATTCTTTTTAACATTTCTTTTTTAGTTAGTGTAGAGAAGGAATGTAACATTAGCGCATGGTAACAAATTCTTCGGCAGAAGTGGGGTGAATAGCAATAGTATTATCAAAGTCAGCTTTAGTTGCACCCATTTTTATGGCAACAGCAAAACCTTGCAGTAATTCATCACTACCAAAACCGATACTATGTAAACCCACTATCTTTTCTTCTTTACCAACACAAATTAATTTCATGCGTGTAGGATCTCGATATTCATCGGTAATGGCTTGATAAAGAGAAGTAAATTGTGAACGATAAACACTGATATTATCTTCTCCATATTGCGCTACCGCTTCTTTCTCTGTTAAGCCTACTGTGCCAATAACCGGATGACTAAAAACAACCGTGGCAATAGTAGAATAATCAAGGTGTTCATAAGGTTTATTATTAAATAAGCGTTCAGCTAAACGCCTGCCCGCAGCAACAGCAACCGGTGTTAATTGCGCGCGCCCGGTGTTATCACCCACCGCATAAATACCTTCAACATTGGTGTTTTGATATTTGTCGGTAATAATAAAGCCATTATCATCAAGCGCTACGCCAGCCGCTTCAAGGTTAATATTATCTGTAGCAGGCTCACGGCCAATAGCCCACACTACCGTATCTACTGGTTCAAGGCTTTTACCATTGGTTAGGTGAATAACTAACTGACCATTGGTGAGCTTTTCAACACGTTTTGGCGTGCTGTGGTTATGCAGTGTTGGGCCATGTTTTTCCATTTGCTCAACCAAAGTGGTGCTTAGCATTTCATCAAAGTTACGTAATGGTTTTTCGTTTCGTACTAATAAATGCGTTTGCGAACCGAGTGCATGAAAAACGCCAGCAAGTTCCACCGCAATATAACCCGCACCAACTACAGCCACTTTTTCAGGTTGTTCTGTAAGTGCAAAAAAGCCATCTGAAGTTATACCATATTCAGCCCCTTCAATGCTGGGTATAGTCGGGCGACCACCTGTGGCGATAGTAATATGATCCGCCGTATATAATTGCCCTGCAACTTCAACCGTATTTTTATTAACAAATTTAGCAAAACCATTGATCACTGTAACTTTATTGGCATCAAAACCACGCTGATAAGCGGCATGAATACGTTCGATATACGCTTCACGATTATTAATTAATCGTGCCCAATCAAAACCTTTTTTGCTCACATTAAAGCCATAATCATGCGCATAATTTAATGCATCACTAATTTGCCCTGCATACCACATCGCTTTTTTAGGAACACAACCCACATTGACGCAGGTACCACCAATATATTTTGCTTCAATCACAGCAGCTTTTTTACCATACATAGCTGCACGATTTGCAGAAGCAATACCACCGCTACCGCCACCAATAGCAATATAATCAAAATGTTGTGTCATTTTTTTTCCTAATATTATTAATGTTTATGTTTACCCCAAAAGGCGTAAATTGCTCAACTTAATTCAATACGATAACTATTCTTACTTACCAACCTTGATAAATAACATAAAAGCCATTACATCTACGTCATCTATTTATTAATCGTTGTGAATTATGAGCAATCCATTATTAGTTGAAACCAGTTTACCACAATTTTCAAAAATCAAACCTGAGCATATCAAACCTGCAGTAGAAAAAGCCATTAATCATTGTCGCAATACTATCGAGCAAGTATTAGCCGATAATAGTGAATATACTTGGGATAATTTTATCGCTCCCATTGATGAAGCCGACGATGCGCTTAATAAATTATGGTCACCCGTATCGCACCTCAATTCAGTTAAAAACTCAGATGAACTGCGTGAAGCCTATGAAGCCTGTTTACCCCTGTTATCACAATACAGTACTTATGTTGGCCAACATCAGGGCTTATTTAAGGCTTATCAACAAATAGCTGAACGTGATGATTTTAACCAGTTAAGCCAAGCACAACAAAAAGCGATTAAAAATGCTTTGCGCGACTTTAAGCTATCAGGTATTGCATTACCCGACAAAGATAAAAAACGTTATGGCGACATTGTTAGTAAATTATCAGCGTTAAGTTCTCAATTTAGCAATAACTTACTCGATGCTACTCATGCTTTTACGGTAAATATTACCGATAAAGAGCAGTTATCAGGTTTACCTGAAAGTGCATTAAATGCTGCACAAGCAGCCGCTAAAGCCAAAGGGTTATCAGGCTATTTATTCACTTTAGACATACCAAGCTATTTACCGGTAATGATGTATTGTGATAACCGAGCATTACGTGAACAGCTTTATAGAGCCTATGTTACACGCGCGTCAGATCAAGGTCCTAATGCTGGCGAATTTGATAACAGCAATATAATGAATGAAATTTTAGCGCTACGCCATGAATTAGCGCAGTTACTTGGTTTTAAAAATTATGCCGAGAAATCTTTAGCCACCAAAATGGCAAATTCAACCGATGAAGTGATGGGCTTTTTAGAAAATCTTGCTATAAAATCTCAACAACAAGGTCAACAAGACTTTAAACAACTACTTGATTTTGCGAAAAAAGAATATGATATAGAGCACTTACAAGCATGGGATCTTGCCTATTACAGTGAAAAACTTAAACAACGCCGTTATGCTATTTCTGATGAAGACCTACGCCCTTATTTTCCTGAAAACAAAGTAATTTCAGGCTTATTTGAAGTAGTGCATCGTTTATTTGGTTTAACCATTAAACAGCGTGAAGGTGTTGATGTTTGGCATGATGATGTAAAGTTTTTTGATATTTACGATGAAAGTAGCACTTTACGCGGTAGTTTTTATTTAGATCTTTATGCGCGAGAGCATAAACGCGGTGGCGCATGGATGGATGACTGTATTGGTCGTCGAGTGCTTTATAAAAAGGGTCAGCCAACAGGCCATATTCAATTACCAGTAGCTTACTTAACGTGTAACTTTACCAAGCCCATTGGCGACAAACCCGCTTTATTTACCCATGATGAAGTCGTTACCTTATTTCATGAGTTTGGCCACGGCATTCATCATATGCTTACCCAAATAGACGTTAGCGATGTTGCTGGCATTAATGGGGTTCCTTGGGACGCGGTCGAACTACCAAGCCAATTTTTAGAAAACTGGTGTTGGCAAAGCGAAGCACTGGCTTTTATTTCTGCTCATCATCAAACGGGAGAACCTTTACCACAAGCCATGCTTGATAAAATGTTGGCGGCAAAAAACTTTCAGTCGGCAATGCAAATGTTGCGACAGTTAGAATTTAGTATTTTTGATTTTAAAATGCATGCTAACTATACACCAGAAAACAGCCAACAAAATCACTATATTCAAACCATTTTAGATGAAGTGCGCGCGCAATATGCCGTTGTAAAACCCCCAAGCTTTAATCGTTTTCAACACAGTTTTGGTCATATTTTTGGAGGTGGTTATGCGGCGGGTTATTACAGTTATAAATGGGCTGAAGTGTTATCTGCCGATGCATTTTCTCGCTTTGAAGAAGAAGGTATTTTTAACGCTGACGTAGGACGCGACTTTCTACACTGTATTTTAGAAAAAGGTGGCAGCCAAGAACCCAGTGAATTATTTAAGGCGTTTCGAGGCAGAGAACCGAGCATAGAGCCTTTATTACGTCATTCAGGTATTGAAGGCTAATAGTAATGGCAAGTTTAGCTGCTTTTAAAAAACTCTATCAGCTTGCCGCCCAACGTAAAGGTGGCGAGCAAGCACTTGCAGAACTATTAGGCCAACCAGCCAATGATAAAGCTGTCGCTAATTTAAGTGATGATCGTATTTTAGCGGCATTCACTAAAAAAATATTCCAATCAGGTTTTGTGTGGCGCGTTGTTGAAAACAAATGGCCTAATTTTGAAACGCTTTTTTTTCACTTTACTATTGAAAAAATATTAATGATGTCTGAAGAAATGTTAGAGAAAAAAGCCAGCGACGCACGTATTATTCGTAATTACACCAAGGTGAAAACGATTAAAGCCAATGCCCAAATGATATTTGATCATCAGGTAACAACCAAGCAAAATTTTGCTCAATTTATTGCCGACTGGCCCAATGAAAATATCATTGATTTATGGGCTTATTTAAAAAAACACGGGCAACGCCTTGGTGGCAATACTGGCCCTTATGCATTAAGAGCCTTAGGAAAAGATACCTTTATTCTAAGTTCTGATGTTGAAGCTTATTTTAGAGGCCACAACATTATTGATGGTGGTCTTCACAGTAAAAAAAACTTAACGACCATTCAGCATTACTTTAATGAATGGCAACAACAAACAGGCTATAGCCTTGCACAATTAAGTCGCCTAATTGCTTTTGCTCATGGCGATAATTATGTGCAGTTATCAACCGATTAAGTAAAAAGTACTATACTTTTCATAGTGCTTTCAACAGGTTACTATTCAATAATAACAACCTACGTGTAGCTCATTATAATACTTCTCATTGTAAAAAAACGTTATAATATGATTTCTTAATTCAACAAAACACGATAAAAAGGATATTTACGCCAAATGAAGCTTAAACTCCCTTATATTTTTATACTGTTATTTATCGCCTTAACTAGCCGACATGTGCAAGCGACAAGTATTGAAGACTTTTCAAAACATGCCCAATATCACAATATAAAAATTTCACCCGATGGTAAGCACTTAGCCGCTTTAATAAACGATAACGGTTTAAAACGTTTAGTTTTTTTAGAAACCGACGGTTATAAAGTCACTTTTGCCTTAACAGCCAATAGAGATAGCCAACCTGACGATTATTATTGGGTTAATAATGAACGTGTGATAATACAAGTAGTAAGAACGCGCGGCTCTCTTGAAAAACCTTTTAGTGCAGGCGAGCTTTATGCGGTAAACTATGATGGTCGCAAAGGAAAAATGATATTTGGCTATCGCGCTAAAGGTGGCATGGTATTATCTGCCGATGGTGGTTTTGTTATTGATTTACTAAAAAATGATAAAAAACATGTACTAATAAGAAGCCAAGTACTATCACGCAAAACCGATACACTACCAAAAATACTAAAGCTTAATGTCTATAACGGCAGAACCAAACGAGTTAAAAGTGCACCTATTCCTTATACACAATTTTTAATTGATCATAATGGTCAACCACGCTTTGCTGCTGGCAGTGATAAAAATGCCAATACCAAGCTTTTTTACAGTGAAGGCAAGGGTAAAAAATGGCAACCTTTTCAACATAATATTCAGGGAGAATTTATTCCTGTTGCTTTTTCTCACGATAATAACAGTGTTTACGCATTTAAAAGCGTACAAGGTGAAACACAAGGTTTATATAAATATAACTTAGCAACACAACAAGAAACCTTACTTTATCGTAGTGAAATTGCCGACCCTACTTACCCTATGCAATCAACTCTTGGTGATGTTTACGGCATTCGTATTGACGAAGATTATCCTAAATACATTTATTTAGATGAGAATAATCCAGAGGCAAAATTACACAAAGCGCTTTATAACGCCTTTAAAGGTGACAACGTAATCATTACCAGCAAAACCGCTAATGGCAAACAAATTATTGTGCATATAAATAGTGATAGAAATCCAGGAAGTTTTTACTTATTTGACACTCAAACTATGCAAGCTAAGTTTTTATTCAGTAGCGCACCACAAATAAAGCACTCAGAAATGGCAGCAATGGAACCATTTCGCCTAAAAACACCCGATGGTTTAATATTAAATGGCTATATCACCTTACCTAAAGGTAAAAGTAAAAACCTTCCTACCGTAGTGCTACCTCATGGCGGGCCACATGCGCGTGACTATTGGGGATATAACTCACAAATACAATTATTGGCCAATGCGGGTTACGCTGTAATACAGGTGAATTTTAGGGGCTCAACGGGCTATGGTAAAAACTTTATGCAAGCTGGTTACGGTAACTGGGGTACCAAAATACAAGATGATATTTTATTAGCCACTAAATATGCTATTGAACAAGGTATTACTGATAAAAATAGAGTTTGTATTTTTGGCGCCAGCTTTGGAGGTTATAGCGCTTTACAAAGTGCTATTAATCAACCTGATTTATACAAATGTGCTATTGGCTATGTTGGAGTTTATGACTTACCTCTACTCTATAAAGAAGGTGACATTACCGCAATAAAATGGGGTGACGCCTATTTAGATAAAACCTTAGGTACAGATGTTGCTGCTCAAAAAGCACAATCGCCGGTTTATAATGTTGATAAGTTAAAAGCCCCGGTATTATTAATTCACGGTGAAGATGATGAAAGAGCCCCCATTGAACATGCACTTCGTTTACGTGCCGAACTAGATAAAAAAGGGCACCCTTACGAATGGCTAGTAAAAGACAAAGAAGGGCATGGCTTTTATAACGAGGAAAATATTTTAGAAGCAAACCAAAAAATACTCGCTTTTCTTGAAAAATATATTGGCCACTAAAGTCATTTAACCTTTCACAATAAGCATAAAAATAAACTAGCTAAGCGTCTATCTATCATACTTAGCTAGTTTATTCATCTAACACAATCAGTTAAAATAATTTTATACTCTTCTTATTTAACCTAACGGCCATACTATTGAATACTGAAATAATTGCTGTTGCTTATGTTCATAAAACTGATGCTGATCAAGCAAAAAAAATAGCAAATAAATGGCAACTTAATTACCTTGGCGACCATCGTGCCGCTGTAAAATACCCACAACTTAAATTTTTATTACAAGTTAATGATCAATATTTAGAACTCTGTAAATTAGATGAGCCTAAGCTGGGGGCAATTAGTGTTGATTTTGTGCATGGCGCAGTAGCGCATCGTCGTAAATTTGGCGGTGGAAGAGGCCAAGATATTGCTAAGGCAGTTGGCTTAAAATATGGATTTACCCCGCATGTACTTGATGCAACAGCCGGTTTAGGAAGAGACGCTTTTTTATTAGCAAGTCTAGGTTGTAAAGTAACCTTAATGGAACGAATGCCTATTGTTGCCGCTTTACTTAGCGATGGCCTTGAACGAGCACAATTAAATGCAGAAACCTCATCAATAGCCGCTAATATGCAATTAATTCACGCATCATCAATTGAGAATATGCCAAATTTATCACCTCCTGATGTTATATACCTTGATCCTATGTATCCTCATCGTGAAAAGTCAGCATTAGTTAAAAAAGAAATGCGCGTTTTTCAAGCCCTAGTAGGAGAAGATTTAGATGCCGATGCTTTATTGGCTCCTGCGCTTGCATTAGCAACATATCGAGTCGTGGTAAAACGCCCTAATTATGCCCCCCCTTTAGCAGAGCAGAAGCCTTCTATGAGCATTAATATGAAAAAAAATCGTTTTGATGTTTATGTAAATCAAGCTATTCCTAAAATTTAGTTAAATAGCTTGAACATTAGGGCTGCTAACGGCAGAATTCTCTTACTATCTTTTTCGGAGTTTTTACCATGCTATCACCTACTATGATCGAACAATTAAACACGCAAATAAACTTAGAGTTTTATTCATCAAACCTATACCTACAAATGAGTGCATGGTGTGAAGAAAAAGGCTTTGAAGGTGCTGCTGAATTCATGCGCCAACATGCCAATGAAGAAATGGGGCATATGAATCGCTTATTCACCTATGTAAGTGAAACAGGTGCTTTACCTATTATTGGCGCTATTGAGGCACCGCCACATGAATTTGACTCTTTACAAGACTTATTTGAAAAAACCTATCAACACGAATGTTTGATCACCGAACGCATTAATGAATTGGCTCATCAAGCTTTTACTAATAAGGATTATTCTACTTTTAATTTTTTACAATGGTATGTTGCGGAACAGCATGAAGAAGAAACCCTATTTAAAAGTGTTTTAGATAAAATAAAATTAGTTGGTAACGATGGTCATGCCTTATTCTTTGTTGATAAAGATCTTGCTGAAATGGCTAAAACAGGTAGCCAAAGTATAATGACCGACACCAACGCTTAATGGCAATTATTAATACCGAGGTATTAATTGTTGGGGCAGGGGCTGCAGGCTTAATGTGTGCAGCAACCGCTGGTTATCGAGGCAAAAGCGTTACCGTAATCGATAATGGTAAAAAAGCAGGTCGAAAAATACTTATTAGTGGTGGTGGTCGCTGCAATTTTACCAATGAAAATGCCAGCCCCGATAATTATCTGTGCCAAAACCCTCACTTTATAAAATCAGCACTTAGTCGCTATAGCGCACAAGACTTTATCGATCTGGTTGATCGTCATGGTCTTGCCTATCATCATAAAAAGCTCGGACAGCTTTTTTGTGACCATAGTGCACAAGATATTGTTGATATTTTACTGACCGAATGCCAATGGGCAGGTGTAAAAATTCAACTACGTACTGAGCTGTTAACCGTCACTAAAAATAATTTAGGTTATTATATAGAAACTTCTCAAAACGCTTATCAATGTCAATATTTAGTGATTGCCTCAGGTGGCCTAACCATGCCTAAATTAGGAGCAACACCCATAGGTTACAAAATAGCAGAGCAATTTGGCTTAACGATTATTCCAACTAGAGCTGCATTGGTGCCTTTAACACTACATGAACATGATAAAAAACGTTTTGCTGAACTTGCAGGCGTTAGTATTTATTGCCAAGTAAGCAGTGAACAAGGCAAGTCATTTGAAGAAAATATTTTATTTACACACCGAGGGCTTTCAGGGCCAGCAATACTGCAAATATCTTCTTTCTGGCAAAGAGGAGAAAGCATAACAATAAATTTATTACCTACAGCCAATTTAGCACTTCTTATGCAAGAATGGCGAAAACATCAACCACAAAAATCTTTAAAAAACATATTGGCAACACTTTTACCTAAACGTTTTGTTGATCTATTAATAAGTAACAAAAGTATTCCTAATAAAACGATTAACCAGCTGACTCACCAAGAAATAACCCAGCTGAGTAATTACCTTCATCATTGGCACATAAAACCCAATGGAACTGAAGGTTATCGTACCGCCGAAGTTACCTTGGGCGGCATAAATACCGATGAGCTTTCTTCAAAAACTTTTCAGGCCAAAAACTACCAAGGGTTATATTTTATTGGTGAAGTTATTGATGTTACAGGCTGGTTAGGTGGTTATAATTTTCAATTTGCGTGGTCAAGTGGCTGGGCATGTGGGCAAGCACTATGACAACCTTTATTGCTTTAATAAATCCTAAAAGCCCTGCTAATGTTGGCTCAATAATGCGCGCCGCAGGTTGTTTTCAAGCTGATGCTATTTTTTATACCGGGCAACGTTATGCACGTGCAGCTAAATTTAATACCGATACTAAAAAGATGAGTCGCCATATTCCCTTAACAGCAATCGATAATGTTTTAGCCGCTAAAGCCAAAAATATGAAGGTAATATGTATTGATTTAGTTGAAGGTGCAATACCTTTACCTAATTATCAACACCCAGAAAATGCCCTCTATATTTTTGGTCCTGAAGATGGCTCAATTGAACAAGACGTTATTGATCAAGCAGATGATGTTGTTTACATACCAACCATTGGCTGTATGAATTTAGCAGCCTCGGCCAATGTGGTGTTATACGATAGGCTTTGTAAGCAGGGGAATATTGTTTTAGACAATAGCCTGATCAAAAAAAGTAGAGATACAAACAATAAAACAAAAGTAAAAAATTAATCGCTTAATTCGTTTAACAAAAAAGCGGCTTACAAACACAAGCCGCCTTGTTTAAACCATAAAAATCAATAAGTTATACTATTCTACTGTAACACTTTTAGCTAAATTGCGAGGTTGATCAACATCGGTACCTTTAATAATAGCAACATAATATGAAAGTAATTGTAATGGCAGGGTATAAACG
>WFQC01000062.1 GCA_015487235.1 Alteromonadaceae bacterium | reverse complement strand
TTTAGGCAAAGCCGTCAAAAGTATTTTTACCTGAGCTTATGCTAATAAGTGATGGAAAAAATAGTGCAGACAATGCCGCATAAGACGCATTTATGACGATTAAAGTTATTCAGCCCACCATACATCATACAGCTCACTAACCGACACGGCCGTTGCACCATTTTCTTTTAACCACTTTTCAACTAATTGTCGGTGCTCTTCTGTGCATTTACCTAGTTTTTGTGTGCAAATTAAACCGTGCCACAGGTGATCGCCTTCACCACCGAAACCTAAACCATTGGGTTCGATCACTTCAGCAAAGAATTTATCAATAAAAGTATCAAGTTCATTGGCTGATATATCTTCTTTTAATTGCCACGCGACATCAAAGCCAAGCTCTTGAAACTCATCTACACGTAATTTTTTTCGTAAACGACGACTACGGTTTTTCGCATCAATTTTCATCTTAAACCCTTTTCTATTGGTATTTATATCGTAATGGGCGGAGCATAGACGCAATTTAGCTTTTTGCCAATAAAAAAATACAATCATTGAGCAGATCTTGCGATTTCGCTACACTGCTCACCATGAAAAAACTACTGTAATGTGCTGTGAATAATAATATCACTATTAGTCAAAAGTCTGCTCACCAATTTAGTGAGCGAATAATTAACTGGTACCACCAACAAGGACGAAAACATCTACCTTGGCAGCAAAATAAAACCGCTTATCGTGTATGGATTTCAGAAATAATGTTGCAACAAACTCAAGTTGCAACGGTTATTCCTTATTATCAACGTTTTATGGCAAGCTTTCCAAGTATTATTGCACTGGCCAATGCTGATGAAGATGACGTACTCCATCACTGGACAGGGTTAGGTTATTACGCTCGTGCGCGTAACTTGCACAAAGCAGCAAAAATCATTCGAGATAACTATCAAGGCGAATTTCCTGATAATATTGAAGAGGTTATGGCTCTGCCTGGCATTGGTCGTTCAACTGCGGGGGCAATACTATCCTTAGCGCTTAACCAACCATTGCCAATATTAGACGGTAATGTGAAAAGAGTATTAGCGCGTTGCTATCTTGTAGAAGGCTATAATGGCTTAAGTACTTTTGATAAAACACTCTGGCAAATCAGCGAATATCTAACACCAAAGCACGAAACTGCAGCCTATAATCAAGCCATGATGGATTTAGGCGCATCGCTTTGTAGTCGCACTAAACCCAACTGCCAAGCTTGCCCTGTACAAAATAGCTGTTTAGCTAACGCTGGCGATTTACAAAGTAATTACCCCAATAAAAAACCCAAAAAGAAAATTCCTGAAAAAAATACCATCATGGTAATACCGCGCATTAATAATAAAGTTTTACTAGAAAAACGTCCGCCTAGTGGTATTTGGGGAGGCCTATGGTGTTTTTACGAAGTTGAACATGAAAAACAACTAACCCCCCTATTGAAAAAATTACAGCTTAATGGAATACAGCAACAAAAACTCCCAGCTTTTCGCCATACTTTTAGCCATTTCCATCTTGATATTCAACCCATAGTGATAGATTGCAGCTTAAATCAAATGCAAGAAATTAACGAAAATAACCAACAACAATGGTATGATTTACAACAACAAGCAAGCGTAGGATTAGCCGCCTCAACGAAAAAGCTATTAACCTTACTTAAACAAACTAGAGAGTGTTTTTAATTATGAGTCGCACCGTATTCTGTCAATTTTTAGAAAAAGAAGCTGAAGGATTAAGTTTTCAATTATATCCTGGAGAGATCGGTAAACGTATTTTCGATAACATTAGTAAAGAAGCATGGCAACAATGGCAAAAAAAACAAACCATGTTAATTAATGAAAAGAAAATGAATATGATGAACCCAGACGATAGAGCCTTTTTAGAGCAAGCGATGGTTGATTATTTATTCCACAAAAAAGAACCTAAAATTGAAGGTTATGTGCCACCGAGTGAATAAAACAACAAATTACGCTGTAAAAACAATCAAACAATAACTTTTTATAAAAAAGTAGTTGACGCGCTACCAGAAAAACAGTTTAATAGCGCCCGTCTTCAAGGCACAACCCAAAAGGTTAGCTAAAAGACAAGTACAGAAGATAATCTGACGATTGTTAATGTGCCTCGATAGCTCAGTCGGTAGAGCAGAGGATTGAAAATCCTCGTGTCCCTGGTTCGATTCCGGGTCGAGGCACCATTCTTCTAGCGAATTCGATGGTTATACCATCAAAAAAAGCCAAATCTTTTGATTTGGTTTTTTTAACAGTTTTGTGTGCCGACTTAGCTCAGTTGGTAGAGCAACTGACTTGTAATCAGTAGGTCGCCAGTTCGACTCCGGCAGTCGGCACCATTCATTCAAGCCCTAACTTCGGTTGGGGCTTTTTTGTATTTATTACTCGGTTAATTTATTTCCTAAAAATCACTTACACCAATATTTTCTATACCCTGCACCATTAGTGGCTTACACACCCGTTTTATTATTTTATTGGCATACATTATAGGCACAAAATCCACCCTATTTAGCATAAACCACATTAGGGCGAATTGGGTATTAGGGTAAATTTACTTTTTTATATTAATTTTCAGCTAATTTTTACGGGGTAAAAAGGAGCAAATCCGTTGCTTTAATTTAATTGGGTATTTTATACCTCGCAGTTTTACTGGTGTTGGTATAATTAGGGTAAATTATCTGCTGGTGTAAATTTCCGAACTGGGTATTGGCACCAATGATAGCCGTTGGTTTGTGTTGTGGTTGATTTAACTTTACCACTCCTAAATTCGCCAAATTGCTTGTTAATTAAGTTACTTTTTAATAGATTACTCCAGCGACAGTAATTATCTCAAATATAACAATCAAGGAAGCTGCAAATGAAATGGATATTATTCTGTTTATTTTTAATATCAGCTAATTGCTATACTACGAATGCTTTTGCAGCTAAACAATTTACTGAAGCTGAATGTATATTACTCAAGCATCAACTTACCGATTATAAACGTCGTTTAGGGGGTAATTCAGCTCTTTACCAACAAACAAACACAAGCATTAAAAAACATTGTAAAGCGCCTGTATCATCAGTTAAGCAACATAACCAAGTATTAACGACATCTGTAATTAATAACACCGTACCAATAATAAATCAGTCTGTGCTACCAAAAAATGATACAAAGCAAGCTAATAATACTATTGTTCTCAATCCACTAGATATAATTTTTAAAGCGTTATCATCCAACTGGCTTATTTGGATTTTACTAGCGCTGTTTATCATGCTGCTTACAATATTAAGATCACCGACAGTTAAAGGTAAGCTAGGTGAGCTTTATGTTAGTAGAAATTTAAGAAAAAAGTTACCTAGTGATCAATACCGCATTATTGATGATGTTACCTTACCGTTAGATGATGGCGGCACAACGCAAATAGATCACATCATTATTTCACCATTTGGCATTTTTGTTATTGAAACTAAAAATATGAAAGGTTGGATTTTTGGTAATGAGAAGCAAGCCAGATGGACACAAACCATTTACCGCACTAAAAATTCATTTCAAAATCCATTAAGACAAAACTATAAACATACTCAAACACTAGCTCAGTTATTAAATTTACCAACAGAATTATTTCATTCAGTAGTAATTTTCACACAAAATGCCGAGTTTAAAACCACCATGCCACCTAATGTTGGGCATTTAAAAGAAATGCTAGCTTTCATCAAAAGTTTTAAATCTAGCTTAATTGACCTAAAAGTTCAGTTAAGTATAGAAAAACAAATAGATAATTTAAGATTTAAACCTAGTTTCAAAACCAATAAAGCACATATTAGCTATTTGAGCACTAAGCATGATTGATAATTAACTGTTCTGGTTAAAAAAAGCTAGGGTTATTATTGTATTTCAAGATATTATTCATGCAGTCAAATTGCATATTCAGTAGGATTATCTATACCAAACAGCTACCTTGTAATCAGTAGGTCGCCAGTTCGACTCCGGCAGTTGGCACAATTTCTTCTATTGAATACAAGCTTTTTGGTATCTATTATCAATTTTATATTATGAAATAAGTACCTAAATAAAATTACCTATAACAAGTAAACTCTATTAAAAATATTCATTTTCTTTCAATAAGTTAAGCTTACCTTCTCTATGATAAAGGTAAGCTTTTAAAAGCGCTGTTAAGCAGCCTTAGCATTTGTTGTTTGATTAGCAGGGTTATATTTATCTAAAAACTTTAAGACTTCTTGATAGTAACGCTGGCGGTTTTCTTTATTGTAAATGCTATGCCCTTCATTTTTTAATTTTAGCCATTGAAATGATTTGTCATGCTCTTCTAAAGCATCAATCAACAATTCTGCATGTTCAATAGGAGCTCGCTTGTCTTTACTGCCATGCGTTATTAATAAAGGTGTTTTCAAATGTTCAATTGAATTAACAGGAGAAAATTTTCGCAACAAGCTTTTTTCAATACCTACTTTTTTCTTTAAGTATGATTTTCCAAATAAAAACCCTTTTATATCTCCTTCTTGATATAAAAGCGCTAAATCATAAACACCACTCGTTGCAATAGCACATTTAAACGTATCAGGAGATATAACAGAAGCTTGTACTGCCGTGTAAGCCCCAAAAGAAGCGCCCATAATACAAATACGCTCACTATCAATAATACCTTCTTGCGCTAAATAACTAAGACTATCTAGAAGGTCATACTGAATTGTGTCTCCCCAATGCTTATAACCTAAACTTTCAAATTTATTACCAAATCCACCAGAACCTCGATAATTCATTTGAACAACTGCATATCCTTGTGTTGCCAATAATTGTGTTTCATTTTCAAATCGCCATTTTTCTTTGATACCAAATGGCCCTCCGTGCACTAACAACACTGCTGGTAGTTTTTTAGGCTTTTGTCCACTAGGTATGGTAATAAAACCATTAATTTTTTGACCATCACGAACCTTTACAGTAAAAAAGTGTTTTACGTGCATCTGAGCAGGATTAATTCGCTTATTCTTTGCAATAATAACAGTTACTTTATTATGCTCATTATCATATAAATACCATTGTCCGGGGTCTCGATCACTGCTAACAAAAACAACAAATTTAGTTAAACTCGCATTATGACTAGTTATAGTAACACGCTGATTTTTAAAACCTTCAACGAGTTTCTTTAAAACATTCTCTATTTTAGGAGCTCGATTGAGAAAGTGATAATTAGGGTATGGTGTTTCTGTTACTACAGCAAAAATATGTTTGCGATTGTTGGTTAATTGAATATGTGCAATGTCATGAGAGGGATTATTAAATAAAGTGGTACGCTCACCACTAAGCAAATCTATTTGATACAAAGAACGCGTATCATGCTCAATATTATCTATAACAAATAATGAGTTAGTTGCACTTTCATAATAGAAAGGATCAAAAGCACTGCCATAGTCAAATGTGCTTTCTTTACGCCATGAATTGGTTTTAGCAAGGTAACGGTAGACAACTTTCTGCGCTTTGCTATTAGTAGCGATCGCCATTGCTAAATTACCTTGCTCATCAGTCAATATACGAGAATTAATTGCAGGCGATTCCACAATAGGTAGAATATTACCATCATAAATGTTGAGTTTATAAACACGATTTTTTTTATTAAAGTTTTCACTATGTGCTAATGTACTGATCAGTATATGCTTTTCATCGTTAGGTAACATATCTATTATTGTCGGCCATGAGTCTCGCATTGCTTTATGCTTTTCTTTGATTATTTCTTCGCGAATATTGCGAGTTTTTTGATAGCGAATACGAGGTCCAAAAATAACCTTACCTTTATCATTAGTAGCATCTATTGCAACTAGTTCACCATAAAAAACAGGTGATTCGCGATCAAAGCGACGCGCAAAAACCTTAATAATAACGCGTGAGTCATTAGCCCAATAAAAGGTTCCAACTTCATTTTGACCACGTATCATGATTCGATTAACAGCTTTCATCTCTTTGGTTTCAACAATTAATAACTCAGACTCTCCTTTGACTAATCGAGAAATAGCAAGATACTCACCTGTTGGAGAAATTTTAACCGACTGATATTCTGAAAAATCAATGAATTTATCGATAGATTCTTGAGCTGAAAGAAAAAAACTAAATATGAGAGAAAATGTTAAAAATATAAAACGGTACACAGTTACATCCTTATAACAGCCATATTAGACTATATAAAAACAAAAAAACCAGCATAAGCTGGCTTAAAGTTAATCTTACTAAGTAAAATAAATGGTACCGGAGGACGGACTTGAACCGTCACGCCCGCAAAGGCAACGGATTTTGAATCCGTCGTGTCTACCAATTCCACCACTCCGGCAACACAGTGACTTAACAATAAATATGTTTAAGTGGCGGCTATTATACGAAACCTTATCAGCTAAGCAATAGTTTTTCATATAAAAAGATACAGTTGTAGATAATTTCACCGTTATATAAGCTTGGGGCGTATTTACACAAGCTTTATTTACGCTTTTCGGATGAATTTGCTACACTAGCGCAAATTTTAGCATAGTGGTTAACCTAGTGAGTACTGAACAAAATAAAGATGCTTTTTTTCCTAGGGCAGGCTTTCGCCGCCGTTTTGGGGCTTGGGTTTATGATGTATTACTTGCTATTTCTGTCTATATATTAGCCGGTGTTATTTCGTCTATCGTGCTACATTTATTGGTGAGTAATAATATTATTAGTCAAAAAAATTATCAGCACGAAATTGATGTTTTATTGAATACTCCTTGGCTTATGGTAATCAATGAAATATGGAAGTTATTTTGGGTAGCTTTTTTCTTTGTTTATTTTTGGTCTAAAAGTGGTCAAACGTTAGGAATGCGCGCTTGGCGATTACGAGTGCAGAATCAAGATGGGCGTTTAATTTCTAAAAAAACAGCCATCAAACGCTTATTCCCTACATTGCTTGGTTTGGGTAATTTATGGGTGTTATTTGATCGCAAAAATAAACTGAGTTTACAAGATAGATTAACCAATACAGAAGTTGTTCGCTTATCTTTAGCTGAAAATAAAGGTAAAAACTGGGTCAACTAAGGGCTGTTGATCTTTACCGCGTTGTTGTATACCCATGATACTTCAAGATGCGAGTTTCAGAATGCTTGAGGTAACATGGGTATATAAACCGGTGCTAAAGATCAACTCGCCTTGATTATTTGACTAAGAGCCGGCTATTTGCATTGTTGAGAAAAGCAATGAACCTGTTTGAATACTACCGCGATAATCGGTATCGTTACCCACA
The DNA here is from genome assembly GCA_015487235.1 of Alteromonadaceae bacterium. Taxonomy (GTDB): domain Bacteria; phylum Pseudomonadota; class Gammaproteobacteria; order Enterobacterales; family Alteromonadaceae. The sequence goes on along the minus strand of WFQC01000062.1, from coordinate 24,279 downwards.
GCAACTAAGTTGGCAAAAATATCTTTTAAGTTGCCTGCAATCGTTATTTCAGAAATAGGGTATTTAATTTCACCTTTTTCTACCCAAAAGCCTGCAGCACCACGAGAATAGTCTCCATTAACAATATTCACGCCTTGCCCCATCAGTTCTGTCACTAACAAGCCAGTACCTAATTGTTGTAGCATGTTATCAAAATCGCCACCATTAGCTGTTAATTGCCAATTATGGATCCCTCCCGCATTACCTGTTGTTTTGAGCCCTAATTTACGCGCAGAATAACTCGTCAATAGGTAACTTTTTAACATGCCTCGTTCAATAATATTACGCTCAATAGGATTAACCCCTTCATTGTCAAATGGGGTACTAGCAAGCGCTTTTTCAATAAAAGGTTTTTCGGTAATGGTTAAAAACTCTGGAAATACCTGCTGACCAATAGCATCAAGTAAAAAAGATGATTTACGATATAAATTACCGCCACTAATTGCAGCAATAAAATGTCCAAATATGCTATTGGCGATATCAGCACGAAACATTACTGGATACATACCCGTTGGCAATTGGCGACTATGTAAACGCGACAACGCTTCAATGGCCGCTTGCTTACCGACTTCTTCAGGGCTTTGTAATAAAGTAAAATCTCTATTTACGGTATAGGCATAATCGCGCTGCATATCGTTATTTTCTGCGGCAATCATAACGCACGATAAGCTATGCCGTGTACTTGGATAACCGACGATTTGTCCGTGACTATTGCCATATACGCGAAAGCCTTGATAGCTTGAAAAATTAGCACCATCAGAATTAGTTAAACGTTGATCATAAGCTAAAGCTGTATCTTCACAGCGTTTAGCCAAAAGAATAGCCTCTTCAGTGCTGATTAGATGAGGGTGAAATAAATTAAGATCGGCTGGCTCCATCGCAAGGTCTTCTTTGTCAGCTAAGCCCGCACATTCATCAACAGAAGTATATTTAGCGATATTCACAGCCGCTTGTACAGTTTGCTGTAACGCTTGTTCTGACAAATCAGCCGTTGAAGCACTTCCCTTTCTTCCTTGTTGATAAACCGTGATCCCTAAAGCACCATCATTGGTAAATTCAACGGTTTCAACTTCACCTAAACGCGTGCCAACACTCAAACCTTGCTGTTTACTCATTGCAACTTCAGCACCATCAGCCCCTAAAGAGTCTGCCAGTGAAAGCACTTTAGCTACACGCGCTTTTACCTGTTCAAATTGTTCTAATATCGTATTCTTTTCTGTCATTGTTAAAATTTTTATATAAAATTACTTACCTAATGCAAGGATACCACACAAATTGTATAATAGAGCGAGTCGAAGCTAAACAAACTAAAACTATGAGTAAAAATCCTCAGCAACATAATATTTCTCAAACCTTAGATGAGGAACTTAAAAGTAAGTCTGAAATAAAGCGTGAAATGATTGAACTGCAAGACTTTGCAGAAAAATTAATAAAATTATCGAAACATCAACGCGCTAAACTTCCCTTGTCTGAAGCCTTGCAAGATGCTCTAATTTTGGCTGATAAAATAGCAAATAAACATGAAGCTTTACGCCGTCATATTCGTTATATGGCAAAAATGTTATCAGAAATGGATCTAGAGCCTTTACATCAAGCATTAGATGTTATGGCAAATAAACATCAGCAAGAAAGCATTAAGCACACTAAGTTAATCGCGCTACGCGAAGAATTACTTAGCCAAGGCAATGTGGCAGTAGAGGCATTATTAGCACAATATGAGCAAATGGAGCGCCAGAAGTTAAGGCAGTTAATACGCCAAGCCACTAAAGAATTAAATGCTGAAAAACCCGCTAAGTACAATCAAGAATTGTTACATTACTTAAAAAGTCATGTTCAGTTCTAAAACCAATAAATAATAAAGGCAAAATAATTTTTAGGGTTCAACAGTATTTAGGCTATTTAACCTTTAACCACTGTGCTAATAACTTTTTTGCCTGCTCTTTTTCACTAAAATCACGTTCACTTTTCACCGCTTCAATTAACAATTTTCGTGCTTCATTTAAGCGCTTTTGCTTTGCAAGTGTTACTGCTAAATGATATTTAACTTCAGGATTATTAAAGTCAAGCACTAACGCTTCACGAAATAATGGCAAAGCTCGCTGATGCTCTCCATTTCTCGATAATATCCATGCAAGCGTGTCAATAACAGCAACATTTTTGGGCACTTTTTCATAAGCTTCTTTCGCATAATCAAGTGCTTGTTCTTTTTTACCTGCTTTATATAACACATTGGCAGCATTGTTTAATAAAATAGGTAAGCGATTATATTTTTTTAGTAATTCTAAATACATCGCTGCCACATCATCAATACTAGCCAAATTAATGTAATTTTCAGCTAGCGCAATATCGGCAATAATATCGTTAGGATTTTCAGTTAACCAACGACGTAGTAATTTATCTGCTTGCTTATATTTTTTTTGTAAGCTTAAAACCTTAAATAAACCTAAAGTGGTTTGTTGATTTTGCTGCTTAGCCAAAGCCTTGCGGTACGATGCCTCAGCCTGTTGGTATTGCTTATTTTCTATTGCAAATCGTGCACGCAATAGGTCAACTAAAGTTTGTTGTGGCGTTAATTTTTCAATGCGATATAAGAGTTGTTCTGCCCTTGCTTGTTCACCCTGCTTTAACATAATGTCAAAAAGCATCAACATTGGCTGTAGGTTTTCTTCATCAAGTGCTATCGCCTTATTAAGCGATTTAATAGCTCCTAGGCGATCATCAATGGCTAATTGTGCTTTGGCTAACCGCACAAGCGCTTGCGTATTATTAATACTTTTTGCACTCGCTGTTTTATAAGCTTCAATAGCTTTATGCGGTTGATTGATAAGTAAGTATAAATCGCCCAACATAATACGCGCTTTAATATCATCATTATGCTGATTTAAATAGCTCGTTAGAGTAACCTCTGCTTTGCTGTATTCATTATTTGCAACATAACTTAAAACTAGCTTTTCTAGGGCGTAACTATGTTGGTTATCATACGAATAGGCTTTTTCATAAAAAGTAAGCGCTTGCTTATTATCACCTGAGCGCTGATAAATATCAGCAAGCTCAATCATTAACTCTGTATTTTTAGGAAACTCATCTAGTGCCTTATTAATACGCTTTATTGCTTTTTTATATTGGTTTTCCACAACGTCCATACGCGCTAAATGAATAATAGCTGCAATATTATTAGGATTTAACGCTAACGCCTGCATAAACGCTTTACGGGCTTTTTCTATTTCACCTAAAAATCCTAAAACAACGCCATATTGTTGATGATAAAAGCTATTTTTAGGGTCTAACTGTAATAGCTTCTCAATATAAGGTTTAGCTTGTTTAAATTGCTGTGCTTTTATATAAGCCTCAATTAAAAGTAAATCAACTTCTACATTGTTCTTTTTTAATGCCTTTGCTAATAAGCTAGAGTTATGTATACGTTGAATTGCTTGTTGATAATTACCCAGTGCAATATCACTACGAATGAGGTTAGTTAAAGCAGGTAAAGAATTAGGAGCAAGCTTAATAACCTGATTAAAATAACGCTGCGCAGCCTCGGCATTATTTAACTCTATGGAAACTGACCCTAATAGCGTCAATATATCAATATTATCAGGATAATAAACATTAACCTTTGTTAAGATACTTTTGGCATCATGCCAATTTTTTTGTGCCATGGCGATCATCGCAAGTAAACGCAACGCATTAAGATCATTTTCTTTATACTCAAGAAAATTTTGCAAATAGCGTCGAGCATCGTCGAGGTTACCAAATTGAAAGTTTGTTACCCCTGCTAAGTAAAAATAACTAGGGTTATTTTTCATAACCTCAGGAGGTACCGCCTTTAAAGTCACAATAACTTCATTTAGCTTTTTTTCGCTGTCTTCTTGATTTCCTGTTGCGGCATTAACGAGTGCTTTTAGATATTTAGCACGTGGCTCTGCTGGTATTTTATCTAATATATAGTCAATATCTGGAGACGCTTGAGCATATTGATTAGTTGCTATATATAAGGTTGCGCGGTTAAGCCGAGCTTGCATATGCTCTGGGCTTATTTTCAAAGCTTGGTTAATAGCATTAAAAGCACCTTGTATATCGCCTTGTGCTTGCAAGATCATTGACTTTAAAATCCAAGCATTGGCAATGGGCTCGTAAGATTTTAGTGCTTCATCAACATAATGCATAGCTCGTTCAAGCTTATTTTTTGACATAGCAATTTGAGCCAACCCTAATTTAGCCAAGGGAAAGTCAGGCTGTAGTAATAATGCTTCAGTAAAAGCATCTTCAGCAGAACGAATTTGGTTTAACCCTAAGTAAGCCCTACCACGTAAAAAAAGTATTTGGCTTTCAGTTGCTTTATCTCGATAACCCGGCGTAATAATATCAATAACTTGCCTATATTTATCTTGTAAAATATAGGCTTCACCAAATAGGGTGATCAGCTGATTAAAGTCAACCCCCATCGTTTGTAAGTCGAGTAATTCTGTTTCAGCTAATGCGCCATGGCCTTGTGCTATCAGCGTTTTAGCCAATAGAAGGTGTGAAGGTATATGACTTTCATCAACACGTAATGCATTTTTTAAATGAATAATAGTTTCATCATATTTTTTGTCATAAAAGCTGGTTAGCGCTTTCTCATAATCTTCATAGTTTTCTGTTGCTTGCGAAGAAAAAGAGACTAAACCCAATAGCAAAAAAACAGAAAGAAAACGTGTTAATATTTTTTTTACATGCATTATTTTACACTTGCTTATGATCGATAAATTCATCACTATAATAACGGAAAAAAGTCATTTGTTTTAGCTAAATTTTAAACTGTCAGTTTATTTTACAACTGCAATAAATTATGGTTAAAACGTTCAAAACTACAATACCAACACATTGAAAAATATAAATAATATTTCATTGGCTTAATTTATGCTTATTTTAAGATAAGTTATAAATATTAAATCAACACTGTTGGCTTGAAGTTAGTAACACCAAAGCTAAAATGATTTATTTTCATTGCGGTTAAAATAGTGTAAAATTCAACCAACGTTTAAGTTCATACCCAGAACTCTTAATTATTTTTCATGTTACAATGGGGTGAGCTTGTAGTAAAACTTGGAGTAATTTATGGATAAAGCAAAAAAATCCCTGTTAGCCTTTACTTTGCTTGTTAGCACATCTATCAGTACTGTGTTCGCTGGTTCAATTCCAGCAGGTGCGATAGTTGATAACTATATTGGCGGCACAGGAAATCATGGCGCTACTGGTCAAGATGTTTTTGGTAGTGGTTATGATACCAAATGGATGCAAGTTAAACGTACGAAAGATTCGGATGGTAATAGTTTTCTAAATGTTTTTGTAAACTCTGAATTTGTGAGTAAAAATAAAGCTGGTGGCATTAATTACGGTGATTTGTTTTTAATGGATGGCAGTAATTACCAAACACCTGATAGCTGTGTTGTTGCTGGCGAAGCTAAAGTAGGCTGTAGAGACACCTTACATAGCAGTGATAACCAATGGCAATATGCCTTTGATTTAGGCGGTGCTCGTCGTAAATCAAATAGCGAACTAACCTATAATAAACGCAAATCAGGTAAGTTACGTGAGATCCCAGGTTCAAACTATGCAAATAGTTTTATTACCACTGAAAATTATGGTTCAGGTGGTTACAGCCGTTCAAACCAGATTGTTTTAGTAAAAAACCTAAACACTGTCAGAGGCTATGGTGAATGGTGGGTAGACACTTCAGACAATATTCTTGCGATGTCATTTAATATTACCAACACCTCATTAGCAAGTGCTAGCCAAATAGCACTACGCTGGGCAATGACCTGTGCTAATGACATTATTGAAGGTAAAGTAAGCCTAGCAAGCGCAAAACCTACTGCAGTGTCAGAACCAAGCACCTTATTCTTAATGTTTGCTGCTTTTGCTGGTTTAGTGGTTCGCCAGAAAAAACAAAGCCAAAGAATTTCAAGCTAATAGCTTACATTAAAGTCATAAAAAAACAGTAATAAAAAAGGGCTATTTTCAGCCCTTTTTTATTACTTATTTCAAGTTTACACAAATTGATATTATTGCGTGCCACCAATAGTCATTTCATCTACTTTTAATGTCGGTTGACCAACGCCAACAGGTACGCTTTGTCCATCTTTACCACAAACACCAACACCTGTATCTAAGGCAAGATCATTACCAACCATGCTTACCTTTTGCATCGCTTCAGGGCCACTACCAATTAATGTTGCGCCTTTAACAGGAGAAGTCACCTTACCCTCTTCAATTAAGTAAGCTTCTGCTGTAGTAAAAACAAACTTTCCTGAGGTAATATCAACTTGACCACCTGCAAAGTTAGGTGCATAAATGCCCTTTTTCACTGACTTTATAATATCTTCAGGTGTACTCTCTCCTGCAAGCATATAAGTATTGGTCATTCGCGGCATAGGTAAATGAGCATACGACTCTCTACGGCCGTTTCCTGTTGGTTTAGCATTCATAAGCGCAGCATTATGCTTATCTTGCATATAGCCCTTTAATATACCTTTTTCAATAAGCACATTGTATTGACTTGGCGTACCTTCATCATCAATTGACAATGATCCACGGCGATTAGCCAAAGTTCCATCATCCACAATAGTACATAATTCAGACGCAACCTGTTGGCCTATTTTTCCTGAAAAAGCAGATGAGCCTTTACGATTAAAGTCACCTTCTAAACCATGACCTACTGCCTCATGTAATAAAACACCTGGCCATCCTGCTCCTAACACCACAGGATACATGCCAGCAGGTGCTTCTATCGCTTGTAAATTGATTAAGGCTTGCCGCACCGCTTCTTCAGCATAGCTAAAGTAACGCGCTTTATTATTTTCTATTTCAAAAAAGTAACTATAGTCAGTTCTAGCACCGCCTCCAGCACTGCCTCGCTCTCGTTTACCTTGTTCTTCAACAAGCACCGAACAATTTAATCGCACTAAGGGTCTTATATCTGTAGCAAAAGTACCATCGCTTGCTGCAACTAATATAGTCTCATAAACACCTGACAAGCTTACAATAACCTGAGACACTCGCTTATCTAGCGATCTCGCATGCGCTTCCACCTCATGCATTAAGGTAATTTTTTGTTCTTGGCTTAAACTCGCTAATGGATCTGAGCTTTGGTAGATATTAATAGCTTTTGTACGTTTAAACGCTTGAATTTTTCCACTTTGACCTCGGCTCACAATACCTCTAGCAGCTTCAGCTGCATGCAATAGTGCTAATTCATTAATATCATCTGAATAAGCAAAGCCTGTTTTTTCACCTGAAATAGCACGAACACCAACACCTCGTTCAATGTTATACGAACCTTCTTTGATAATACCGTCTTCAAGCATCCAAGATTCATTACGACTTGCTTGAAAATACAAGTCAGCAAAATCTATTTTATGTTGAAAAATGGTTGCTAACGTTTTAGCCAACACTTCTCGGTCTAGTTGACTATCTGCTAATAGCATTTGTTCAACATTACTCATTATTCACCTTTAAACTCAATGTTAAATTTATTGTGGGATTGTACAGGAATACTTGCTCTAACGGTTGCTATTTTCTCTTTTTCAAATAAAGCACTCGCAACACCTTCACCGTATTGATGGCTAGACAATATTTCTCCCCAAGGGCTAATAATCATGCTATGCCCCCATGTTTCTCGGCCATTTTGATGAATCCCTTCTTGTCCAGCGGCGATAATATACACTTGATTTTCAATAGCACGCGCTTGCAATAATGCTTGCCAGTGCGCCTTACCCGTTACACGTGTAAAGGCACTCGGTACCGTAATAATATCGGCTCCTTGCTGAGATAAAGCACGATAAAGTTCAGGAAAGCGCAAATCATAACAAATAGTTAACCCTATTTTGACCATAGCGGCATCGGCAACAACAATATTATTACCGGCTTGAGTATACTTTGACTCACGATAATTTTTTTCACTGTCGTCAACTTTAACATCAAACAAATGTATTTTTTGGTAACTAGCCAATAGACTTCCTTGTGGAGAAAAAACACAACTCGTATTATAAAATTTATCACCATTAGCACTAAGTATAGGAATAGTGCCCGCCACTAAGGTAATAGTGAACTCTTTGGCTAATTGTCCTAAAGCATTTACTAGCTCATTATGCTGGGCTGTTTTTTGCGCTAATAACAGCTGCTCTTTATCTTTAGCGCCAAAGAATAAACAGCACTCAGGTAATACAACAATATGCTGTTTAGTACGAGGTAATTGTGTTAGAAGCCTTCTAATGGTAGCAATATTTTGTACTACATCAGGGCACGAATTCAACTGAATAGCTGAGAGTCTAACCATTAGTTTTGTCACTTTCAGAAGGGATTTCTTTCGTTGTGTTGATAGGTTGATTTACCTCTTCATTTTTTTCAATAAACTTAGGTGGAACAGAACGACCAACGGTTACATCGCGTGTTTTTCTTGTTACTTCTTTAAGTAATGGTTTATCAACAGTACCCGTTAATTCAAATTGGAATTCAGAAACAACAGAAGAAGTTAATACTTTATCAAGTGCAATACCTGCTAAAAAGGTTACAGGATCAAGTGTTGAAATCCATGCTAACACTGGCAAACTTGATGTGAGATTAGGCTTATAAGACATATGGTAATCTAAATTTCCTGTGCTTAAATTAGTATTTCCTTTCATAACCAAATCGCCTGCAGCACCCTTCATTTTAGTATTATCAGTGTAAATAATGCCATCTTTTATATGAAAGTCACCCTTAATATAAGTGTAAAACATACCGTCACTAAAAATATCACGAAAATCTAAAGTTAGCTTTCTAACTAAAGACTCTAAACTTAACACTGAAAATATTCTTGCCCCCTTATCGCTTACTTCCGCTAAATATCCATCATCTATTCTCGCTTTAATATCACCATTTAACTTGGCAAGAGAAAAATTAAACGGTGTATCTTGCCAGAAAAGCTTAAACTGAATGTTACCACCGCTTTCTTTAATGGTTGAAGCATAACCAAGTTTCTCAAATTCTCGGGCAATATTTTTTGTTTTTAGTTTTCCTGCCAGTGTTGTTTTCACCTGTTGTTCATCTTGTTGCCAAGTACCCGTAAAAGCAAGCTGGGTTTTATCACGTTGTGCAATAAAATTCGACAATTCAAGCAATCCATCATCAGTGCGTTTAATTGAGAAATCAACACGACCAAAATCTAATTGCTTGTATTTGCAACGATCACAATGCACGTTCATGGGGGGAATTGCTTTAAATACTTGCTGGCTAGTGTCTACTTCCTTGTTATTAAGTGTGGCAAAATCATTTAAGGTTATAAAATCAGCATTGACTTCTATACCTTGAGAAAACCAATCAGAAAAGAATTTGATCTCACCGCGTGCTTCTTTGGCATTTAGTTGCAACAACCACCATTGTTCTTTGGCAAGTAAATTAAAGGAAACGTCTGTTAAGTTCTGACCATAAACGGCAAGAGAATCGACACTGCCACGAATACGTTGAGGTGCAGGTATAAAAGAAAATGTTGAATCGTTTTGCTGGGCAGCGTCAATGGTTTCGATTATATCAGTTACAATAGGTTGCCATTGTGTGATATCAGCTTTTGCGAGTTGCGCAGTAATATGGAAGCCGTCCATAGGTAATAACATCGACTCTTGGCCTAGCAATAAATGTGCACGAGAAAAATGAGCTCCTTCGTGTATAAACTCACCAAAAAAACGTAAATCGTCTCCTAAGCTAATATTAATATTAGATTGTGTTAATTGACCTTGTACTTCTACCGATAACTTTTCAACAATATCTTTATTTTTTTGATAAGGTGAAGGTAAATTAAATTGTAGCGCTTTGGTTGTAGAATTAGCTAATAATTGATAAGAAAATTCTCCACTTTCAGGTATAAACAGTGATAACTTACCTTGCCAGTTAAAATCACCCTTGATATAGCGAGTAAATATTTCAGGTAATTGCGCTTGCCATTGGTTTTGTTGCCACAAGGCTGTTATAGCAATATCGGTTTGGTAGAAATCTTTTTTATTCGCCCCTAATATTGATAACTGTAATGGCATATTTTGCCAATTAAGCGAAAGTTCAGCGATATTTATAGTGTCATTTTGAAAGGTTAACTGGCCATTCACTTTATTAAAGAACATTGAGGGTGTTGTTAAGTTAATTTCATTATCAACAAAATTAACAACACCAGAGGCAACAACATCTGCAGGATGATTTAGTGGTAGCTCTAAGGAAAAGTGACCATTAATGACTTTTTGCAAACGCACTTGTTCAAGTGTTACCCCAACCGTTTCTTTGAGTGGGCTATTTAGCATTAACTGGGTTATATATTGAGGTTCAACATTATTAATTTTTTTATTAATAATTAATAATTGCTCACCCGATAAATCTTTAATCTCGGCGGTAACACCGCTAACATCAATACCTTGTAAGTTACCAGAGCGCCCAGTAATTAACATGCTATTATTGGTAAAGTTTAAATTTGCATGAAAGTTCTCAATACTAGGCCATAACGGGTCAAATGAAAAAGTGCTATCAACCAGCTCGGCATCGACAGTAAAAATACCGCTATGATCTTCAAAAGGAAAGCGATCTAACATGCCGTTAAATAGTACTTTCGCTTGTGGAATTTTCCCTGCTAAAATTCCTCTGTTTAAATAGCCTACAAGGTTTTCACCCATCAATAAATGCGGAAAATAATACTTAGCATTTGCCGCGGCAACATCTTTAACTTGTGCAAACAGTGCTAAGCGAGGGCTTTTTCCCTGAGATGAGGAAATACCTAAGCTCCCTTTTAATTTTAATTCTGATGAGTTAAAAACTAAATTTTCAATGCCAAAGCGCCAGTTTTCTTTTTGCATAACACCATTGATAGTGGCTGATAAGTTTTGATAAGGCATCGGGCGAATAAAGTGCTTATCAAAGTCAATCTCGCCTTGCTTAGCTTTGAGCTCAAGCTGAAGTTTTTCACCATCGATCAATAAATCGCCGTATAAATTCTCAACGCCAGGAATACCTAAACTATAAGAAAAAGAGAGATTTTTAAAACTCGCTAAAACCTGATCACGGTTTTGATAGCGCTGCATGTAAAGGTTATTAACTGTACCCTGCGGTGAAGACTCATTTAAATAATGTAATACCGACTCATTATTGATAAACAATGGTGTCAATTTATTAATATCTGTGAGATTAAGTGCTGATATATAAGCAAACATTGCTTCATTAGACTGCTGAAATTGGCCACTAAATAATTGCCAATCTTTACCGTCTAAAGTTAATTTAATTGGGGATGTGATTAATGAGAATTTGTCTAAGCCTTGCTCAAATTTTATGATCACTTGGCTTTTTTCTAGCGCCAGTTGATGCTCTAATTGTTGTTCTTGCCACTTAACATGGCTATTTTCTAACACCAGTTGTGCTTGCTGAACTTGCCCTTTATCTATATTTAGCCATGACTTAAAGCTAATAGCAGAATGAATATCTTGGCTGGCAATATTTAGCTGTTCACCTAACCAAGCGGTAATATCTAAATTATTGCCTTCAAAATAGATATTACCCACTAATGCTTCTTGTGTTTCACCAATTAATGCCAACTGTAACTTTAAATTTTCTGAGCTTAAGTTACCAAAAACCACTTCACCTTGTGCATTATGCTGTTTATTAGTATTTCGCCAAGTAACCTGATTAATATATATCGGCAGCTGCTGTTCCTCAGCCACTTTTATAATGAGTTGGCTATCTTTAATTAAAAAGTGCTCTATTTGGCTTAAAAATAACTGGGTAATATTTTCTAGCGTTTCTGTAACATTGGTTTCATTGCTTTGTTGCTTACGCTTAATCGCCGTTTGATCAATGTAAATATTAACTCCAGACAAGGTAAAATCATCTGTAACTAGAGTAAGGGCTTGTAAACTCGACCAAAAATCTAAATTTAAATCAATTTGGTCAATGGTAATATTGGCTTGTGTTGATTGTAAAAGATCAATATTTTTGGCCACTAAATTCAAATTCAGCCCTTGCCAACTCGCGCTGACTTGCCCAATAGCAACATCTAATTGATATTGATGATAAAGGTAAGCCTCTAAATGGTCGCGATAGGCATCTATATTAGGTAGCATTAATCGAAAAGCACTCACCGCAACCGCTAAAAGCACTAACAAAATTGCCAGTGCTTTATAAAGCCGGTTAAGCCAACGATTTAATACCTTTGTTATACTCATAGTTACATCATAACCACATCAAACTGTTCTTGGTTATACTGTGGTTCCGTTTGTACTTTGATCTGTTTACCAATAAAAACTTCTAATTCAGCCAAATTATGAAATTCATCATTAATTAATGACTCGCTCACCGCAGGTGCAGCATAAACAATAAACTTGTCAGCATCATGAGCACGATTAACTCGAACAATTTCACGTAAAATTTCAAAACAAACGGTTTCAACAGTTTTTAGATACCCTCTGCCTGCACAGGTAGGACACTCTGCGCATAAAATATGCTCTAAGCTCTCACGAGTACGTTTTCGTGTCATTTCAACGAGCCCTAAAGGAGAAAAACCATGAATATTAAACTTAACATTATCTTTAGCTAATGCCGTTTCTAAACTGTGTAAAACTCGTTTTTGGTGATCTGTATTACTCATATCAATAAAGTCAATAATAATAATTCCACCTAAATTACGTAATCTTAACTGACGAGCTATGGCTTGCGTTGCTTCAATATTAGTATTGAAAATAGTTTCTTCTAAATTGCGATGGCCGACAAAAGCCCCAGTGTTTATATCAACCGTTGTCATGGCTTCTGTTTGATCTATAATTAAATAACCACCTGATTTCAACATGATTTTACGATGTAATGCGCGTTGAATTTCAGCTTCAACATCAAAAATATCAAAAATAGGCCGTTCACCCGGATAATACTCAAGTACAGGGGTTAACTCGGGAACAAATTCTTGCGTAAATTCAAGTAGTTCGTCATAAGTTAATTTAGAGTCAACACGAATACGTTCTAATGCAATGCCGACAAAGTCGCGCAACATTCTAAAGGCGAGTGACAAATCTTGATAAATAGGTTGTTTAGTTTGTTTACGTTGTTTTCTCTCTTGTACCTTTGCCCAAACACGACGTAAAAATTCAGCATCATGTTTTAATTCTAACTCTCCAGCTCCTTCTGCTGCTGTACGCACAATAAAGCCATGATTTTCATCACAATAAGGGCTTACTATTGCTTTGAGTCGCTCACGCTCTTCTGCATCTTCAATACGTTGCGAAATTCCTGCATGACTTGCATTGGGCATTAAAACCAAATAACGAGAGGGAATGGTTAAGTCCGTTGTTAAGCGAGCACCTTTAGTACCTAAAGGATCTTTAACCACTTGTACCATAATATATTGACCTTCATGCACAAGGGTTCGAATATCAGCAACTTGCTCACTTGCCCCTTCGTCTGCCAACAGTAGTTTAGAATTAATATCAGAGGCATGTAAAAAAGCCGCTTTATCTAAATTGATATCAACAAAAGCTGCTTGCATACCTGGTAATACGCGGATCACTTTACCTAAATAGATGTTACCTACTAAGCCACGTCTTGCTTCTCTTTCAACATGAACTTCTTGTAGCACACCATTTTCAATCAATGCAACGCGCGTTTCACTGGGGGTAACATTGATTAATAATTCACCACTGATCATAACAAGGTTTCTCTTTAACTTAGATCGCAATTAACTGTATTTTTGATGCCAACTTGAGACAACAACTCAACTGTTTCGTATAAAGGTAAACCGACAACAGCAGAGTAACTTCCTTGAATTTTTGTCACAAATTGCCCACCAATGCCCTGAATACCATAACTTCCCGCTTTGTCTTGCGGTTCACCTGTTTGCCAATAATTTTGAATTTCAGCGGGTGATAATTTTTTGAAAAAAACATTTGTCGTAACCAATGTTGATAATTGTTGCTGCAAGTTAATAACAGCCACAGCCGTTAACACCTGATGTTCTCTATCTGATAGCAAGGTTAACATGCGTTGGCTATCTGCAAAGTTTTGTGGTTTTAGCAGTATTTCATTATCAATAAGCACACAGGTATCAGAACCGAGTACTGTTGTATTTTCATCACTTATATCAAGAATAGCTTGCGCCTTTGCGAATGCTAACCTGAGTACGTAATCAGCAGGTTTTTCTTGCGCTACAATGCTTTCATCAATATCGGCACTTAAACAGCTAAACTGATAGCCTAATTGGCTTAACAACGCTTGTCTTCTTGGAGATTTAGAAGCTAAAACTAGTGCTTGGTTCATCTTTATATAACTTATTTTATTAAAAAGTGACGGCGGACTTTACGCAACAGTAAAAATGCCCAAGGCCACACAATCATAGAGGTTGCTACAGGGTATAAATAACTGACTAAAAAAGGGACTTGAGTTAAAAAGTGTTCCATCCAGAAGGTCAATAGGTTATAGAGTGCAGAAAGTACTGCTACAATTAATGCTTGCTGCCATAATGAAAAATTACGTATTTTTTGATAATTAACCGCAGCAATATACACAGAAATTGCCATAGCAGCAGCATGAACACCTAAAACAGAACCGAGTAATACGTCAAGAATAAAGCCTAAAACCCACGCAGTGATCACATTCACTTTATTCGGTAAGGCCATACTCCAATAAAGCACAACAATTAACACCCAATCAGGTCGAAAAGAGTCAACCGTAATAGGCATTGGCATAATTGTAAGCATTAAAGCCAATAAAAAAGTCAGTAAGATAATAAAGCCATTATGCGCAAACATCTTAATTATGCCCCTTATTTGCTTGTGGCTTACCTTTAGGCTTAGTTGAAAAAATACTGGGCTTTTTCTCTGGCCATAATAGCAATAAATAACGCAGACGATCTATTTGCGCTATGGGTTCACTAACCACTTGAGCAAAGGGGCGCGATTCATCTTGTGTGACTGAAATAACACGCGCAACGGGGTAATCTTCAGGAAATTTTCCACCAAGCCCTGAACTGACTAATAAATCACCTGTGCGAATGTCGGTGCTATGAGGTACATGATTATGAATTAAACGGTCTAAACGCCCTGTTCCCGATGCGATAAGGCGAATACCATTACGTTTAATTCTTACCGGAATAGCATGGGTTAAGTCAGTAATTAATAAAACCCGGCTTGCGTTTGCTCCAACATGTAATATTTGCCCAACAATGCCTTTTTCATCTAAAACAGGTTGACCTTCATAAACACCGTCTTTAGCACCGCGATTGATGACTATTTGGTGACTATATTGGTCATTATTAACTGAAATGATCTCAGCGACGATTTTTTTCATATTTGAGCGTAATGGCGAGGCAAGCAGAGAGCGTAAGCGGTTATTTTCTTGCTGAATAATATCAAGCTCGAGTAGTTGTTGCTTTAACTTTAATTCATTAATTTTGTATTGTTGATTTTCAGCAATGAGTTTTTTACGGCTAGACAAGTTTTCTACAGCCCAAGTCATCACTTCTTTAGGCGTATTTGCCATATATTGCAACGGGCTTACCAAGGATTGTAAATAACCGCGTACCGTATCGAAGCGCCCCATTTGATGATCAAAGAAAATTAACAATAGCGAAAAAATCAGTACAAGAATTAAACGGTACTGAGGTGAAGATTCGTTGCTAAAAATAGGATCCAATTTAACGAAGTACCTAATTTATATCCAGAGAAAGGTGAGCTTAAAACCCACCCTGTTTTTTTATGGTATAATTTTTATTCGTATGAAAATAAATCACCACCATGCATATCAATCATTTCTAAGGCTTTGCCACCACCTAACGCCACGCAAGTAAGCGGGTCATCAGCGACAACAACAGGAATGCCAGTTTCTTCCATCAGCAGGCGATCTAAATCTTTTAATAAAGCACCGCCACCAGTTAAAACCATACCGCGCTCTGAAATATCTGAAGCTAGTTCTGGTGGTGATTGCTCTAAAGCGATCATAATTGCACTAACAATACCGGTTAGCGGCTCTTGTAGCGCTTCCAAAATTTCATTGCTATTTAAGGTAAAGCTGCGTGGTACACCTTCAGCTAAATTACGTCCGCGTACTTCAAGCTCGCGTAATTCTTCACCAGGGTAAGCTGAGCCGATTTCATGTTTAATACGTTCTGCCGTTGCTTCACCAATTAAGCTACCAAAATTACGACGTACGTAACTGATAATAGCTTCATCAAATTTATCACCACCAATACGTACTGACGATGAATAAACAATACCATTAAGTGAAATAATACCGACTTCAGTTGTTCCACCGCCAATATCAACAACCATAGAACCTGTCGCTTCAGATACCGGCATATCGGCACCAATTGCCGCTGCCATAGGTTCATCAATTAAGTAAACTTCTCGCGCTCCAGCACCTAACGCTGATTCTCGAATAGCACGACGCTCAACCTGCGTTGAGCCGCAAGGAACACAAACAAGTACACGAGGGCTTGGACGTAAAAAGTTATTGCTATGCACTTGCTTGATAAAGTATTGCAGCATTTTTTCGGTAACAAAAAAGTTAGCAATAACGCCATCTTTCATCGGTCTTATCGCCTCAATATTACCAGGAGTTCTGCCTAACATTTGCTTAGCTGCTGTCCCAACGGCAGCAACACTTTTTGAGCCACCTGCTCGATCTTGGCGAATAGCAACAACTGACGGTTCATTGAGTACAATGCCTTGGTCTTTAACATAAATTAAGGTATTAGCGGTGCCTAAATCAATGGATAAGTCATTAGAAAACATGCCGCGTAATTTTTTAAACATAAACTTGCATTACCTTTTGTTCAATCATCAACCTAAACGGTTAATTTTAGGGTTTTCTTGCCATTTTCTTGCTATAAGAGCGATAAATTCAACGGTAAAAACCCATCGTTTTAAAAATTTGTCAATAATTGCTTAATCATACCCGAGTATTAATGTGATGTGTTGCCTGTTTTTTAAAATTTTTACAAAAAAGTCTATTTTTTTGTAAATAGTCTTGTTATTGACAGTAAAAGTTTAATTAACTTTTTCTCGCCAGTAAATAACGCGATCATTTCCTCTAAAAATACCAAAAGTCGCAACCGCTGTCGGGTCATCATCATAAAAATTACTATCACCGTTTTCATCAACAGAATTCCAGCGGTATTTCAGCCAAGGAAACACGCTATAGTTGACATTGATAGTTCCTAAGTTACCCGCGCCTGTTGCTTGTAATGCTATCGAGGCATTTTTACCATTACTGAATGTGCCTGTTGCTGGTGTTGGTGCTAATACTGCAGAAAGTGAGGCACTTAGTGTGCCATCGGTTAAGCTCATATTGTCAGCATTAAATGAAGTGCAATTATCATCAGTATTCGTTATAAATTGCCCTGAAGCAGCTAAATATTGCGTTGATAAAAATTGGGCTATATTACTTGTTTCAGGTCCATAACTATTTTCTAGCGACATACGGCCAAAGCGTATTTCTACGCCACTGGGCTCTGCTTGTGAAGCGGATGTTACTGTTACGCCATCTGAATCAAGTGTTGTTGCAGTATTAAGTGCCACAGGAATTGTTGCTGTATAGGGAGCAAGTTCACTATTTGCTTCATGATTATAGGTAAAATGATCTAACGCATTAAGCGTATAGATTAGCCTGCCTCCATTGCTGATCCCTGCCACCTCTTGTGCCAGTGTACCGGTTACATAACTACC
Source organism: Alteromonadaceae bacterium (assembly GCA_015487235.1). Classification (GTDB taxonomy): domain Bacteria; phylum Pseudomonadota; class Gammaproteobacteria; order Enterobacterales; family Alteromonadaceae. The sequence goes on along the minus strand of WFQC01000062.1, from coordinate 6,547 downwards.
TGTTAACTTAGTTTTATTAAGCCCATCAACCCCGAGTTTATTAACATCTTGAGTTGGTGTTAATAAATTAATATTACTCGCAGGTAAACGCATAAACAGCTGTGTTCCTGTACCTGTATCACTGTCATTGCTGTAATTTTTAGTAATAGCGCCTGCTTGATTATAAGCTGTAATTCTTAACTGTGGTTGAGCACCACTAGCATAATCTATGGCACCTCTTAACTGAGTAGCTTCATCTTTTTGTCCGGCATATACCCATGCCCCACAAAGCCCTTTTAAGCTTCCATGACTTTTCACGGTTTGTTCAAAATGATGAGGAATAAAGCGCCCTACATAGGGAACATTTCCTTGAATATCTGAAGTGCCAATATAACGCACATCTGATAAATTCGCATCAATACTGATAATACCTACTTCTCCCCAAGAGAGATCATTGCGCGTTACGCTACCACTATTAAAACCAGTAAACGTCGCGTTAACTAATGCTGGGTTATTTCCGCCAAGAGGCGCAACAAGGTTACTGGTTAAGTTAACAATCTCTGCATTTATTTCATGACCAAAATTAGGAGTAACACTATTACTACTAATATCGACTCCAGCATCTACCCGTCCATCATTATTTGTGTCTTGCCCTGATTGCCATTGTACCGCAGTTACTGTAGCACTAAAGTTTTCTCCTGCTTTTTTAAAGACACTTTGACTACTGGTTTGGGCAGCAGGGTTACCACTCACATTAACAGCAAAAGCAAAAGGCCTAACCACAAAGCCATTACTATTACCCAACATATAATTACCAGAAGGATCACCATTGATATCAGGAATATTATAACGCGCATACAGTTGTACCCGCCCCGCATCAGGATATTGAATAACAGTTGTTGCGGCATTAGTTGCTGCATCAGCAAAATTTAAAGTGATATTGGTATAAGCTAATGTACTGGCATTATCTAAGGTGTTAATCGTTGTGCCATTAATGGTGACACTTTGCCCTGCACAAGCGATAGGGTTAGTACATTTTGCCGCCATTTCAATAGTAACATTATTAACAAGCGCAGCTTCACACGCACCCGTTGCCGTATTAGTTTGCACTGCTTGCAGCTTAATGTCTGCACTGTGATAACCAGTATTTGAGGGTTTTGCTGATAGTTGCGTAGGTATATTGACCGCATTACCATCAACTAAAAAGCGAAAACCAGTATCTGCAAAATTAATATCACAACTTGCCGTACTACCATTAGAACATACGGTATTATTAGTGGGCGTGATACTTGGATTCGCAATATCGAGTGTTAATACCTCTGCAAGCGTATGTTTTATATTAACTGTTGTTTGTTGAGAGAAGCTAGTACTGGCTTTAACCACTCCATTACCAAGTAAATTAAGGCTAACATTATCACTCGCTAATGTTGAACAAAGGCTATCAGCACAGGCTTTAATTGTAATAGGCTCTACGTCACAAGTTAACCCAGTACCATCATGTTCAATTAAAAAGTGATCAATACTAATACAGCCCGCTTTATCATTCATATCAGCTTGAATTTCAGCTTGAGTAAGCACTTTATTATATATTCTTACCTCATCAAACTGACCATTTGCTGAGGTTGTTGAAAGCAGATAAATATGACCATTGGCACTGTAAGTAGACGCATTGTCACCGAAAATTAAATTCCCCATATTACCAATGATATTATTGGTATTAACGGTTTGCGATACTCGTAAATTACCATCAACATAAAGCTGAAAGTTATTGGTAGAATAATTCCAAGTTGCGGTAATGTAATACCAGGTATTGGCGGTACGTAATGATGAATTGGTCGGTTCATCAACATAAAAGTCACTGTCAACCGAGTCTTCAAAAGAATAGTGCAAAAAACCATTACTTGAAATTTCTAAGCCAAAATATTTACCAGTACTGGCATTGCTCGCATCAAATAGTGTTCTTTCTCCTCCGTTATAACCGCCTTGGTTCCAGTCAGTATTGCTTTTAAACCAAAAACTAATGGTACCTTGTGCACCTACTTCAGTCTCTAAATCAAGGTTAGTATTAAAAGCATTATTCGTGGCTGAAGTTGAATTAGTGGCATTACTATCAAACCCTCGACAATACCTACCTGCTGCAATTGAAGCACCATTGATATTCGTTGCGTGATTATTATAACCACTAGTATCGAGTATATTGCTTGTAAAGCTAGTTTGTTCAAAAGAGTATAATGCTAATAAATTACTACAATTTACAGCCGCTCTTGTAGTGCCATCATAGTTTCTTTTAGCAAGCTGGTTAGTATAAATAGTTTGAATATGATCAGCTGATAGTGCACTACCGAAAACAATAAATTCATCAATAGGCGCCCGAAAGCCTTGTGGTGTACTCGTATTTACTTGATCATAAGAAGTACCTATAAACTTCAAAGTACCAGAAGGTACTCGATTAACAGTTTCAATAAAACTACCATCAATATAAAGTTTAGTTTGTCCACCGCTATACACTAAGGCAATGTGATGCCAATTGTTGTCTAAACTTGCAAATGAAAAACTACCATATGCAACTCCTGTTGCGGGGTTATATACACCCCAGCGCCAGTTATTACTGCGATCTAAAAAGAGCAAATCGCCACCCGATTGCATGGCGCCTAAAATGAAATAACGATTTCCTGTAGTAGCGGTAGGCTTTTTAAACCAAGCTGAAACACTGAATGATGCTGGTAGCAAAATAGAGGTTTCAAAGTGATGTTGATCAATCGTTAGTCCCGCTGCTCTCTCAACTTGCCCTGCATCAAAAGTTGTTAGCCCTGCAAAGCTAGTTGCATGATAATTACCTTGTTGATCAATAACTTCATTAGTTACACCAGTGTAAGAGCATTCATCAAACCGATAATTAACGAGCGGGGTAGGTAAACTGGTACAGTTATCGCAGCGTACTTCAAAGTTATCAATACTGATACCATCATCATTATCATAACTGAAAATACCAATGTTTTTAATTGCCGGTTGTTCAAGGGTATTAGTTAATATCGGATTATCATTAATACATACTGTGGTTCCAGTATTATCAACTACAACAGCCATTTTAAATGGGTCGCCAACACTAAAATTATCAACAAAACCCAACTGTGTAACAACGCCATTGCTTACTTTAACTAACTCTAGGCGGCGATATACTCCGGGAAAATTAGTATCGCTCGCATAACTAGTGCCGTATTTATTCCAACGTGCTAAATAATAATTTTGATCATCATTAAACCCAAAAACAATACCAACATCGTTATTTAAACCAATGCGATCAGCTGTAATATAAGTAGAAATAGCATAATCAACTGTTGTGCTAGTACTTACAGGAATAGTCGATAAATCATAATAAACCATACCATATTCATTATCACCGCCAGAAGTAACCCAGCCATTAATATAAAGCCGACCACTGCCCACGCCTCCTGCAACATTTTGATTCTCGCCAGCAGTATTAAAAATACTATCACTAGGCCAATTACTAATATTGCGATTAAAGTTATTGATATGCCAACCAGCATCTAGGCTTGAAAAATCATCAAAATATACTACGCTAGGCAGCCCAGTAGTACATTGATTGGCATAAAGCGCAGAGCTTATTAACATAAGTAAATAACAAAAACTATAACGAAAAAAACTCATAAACTTCTCGCTTCTACCTGCACACTTCGACTACTAACAATAATATTTTTAATATTATTGGCCAGCGCAGTATGATCGCCACATTCACCTGTACTAACCAAGCGATAATAAGCAACTCCGTCAAGGTTTGCATAATTACTACAACTAACCGTTGCTTCGCACTGAGATAAGCCCGCAATACCTGCAAAGTTATATGAGTGAGTTGATGGTGCGGCTGGTAAGGTAGGACAAGTAAATGTTGGTGAAGCAGCATTCAATGGAAAGAGTTGTTGTAGCTGGCCTTGCATAGCTGAATTAGCCGCAGCTAAAGCCCTTGTCCCTAAAACCTCTTGTGCCACACCTTCACTTCCTGTTGATAATAGGTCAACCAAAGTTGTACCGAGCAGCATCACAACAACTAAGATAAAAATAACTAAAATTAAAGCACTACCCTTTTGTTTCTTATATGAATATATAGAAAAACAATGTGGGTTAATTTTATTACGGTACTTAGCACTCATACTACTTAATGTTATCAACTTATGACTTAGATTATAGTAACAAAGGTAACGCTAAGCCTTTAAATAAGCAATATTAATTACTTAAAAAAACAAAACGTCGGCTTTTAATACCGACGTTTTGTTACATAAACAGTTTTTTGAATTTAGGGAGTATTGACCTAAGCTTTGCTTTAATGCCTTATTTTTGCATTTATCGTTAACAACAATAAAGCAAGGGCAATAATAAATAATGTAGCAGGCTCTGGCACAGGTTGTGTGGGTGGTTGTGTTACAGAGTTTCTTACATAAAAAGTATCAAACCAATAATTTAACGGAAAGCTTCCTGTAGAAAAGTTGACTTCCGAGCCCATAACCCACTCACTTGCCACGTCACCGTATGTAAAGTCAGTTGTGTTAAAATCGAAGAAAAGTGAATTCCAATAATGAGTAGCTACAATAAATGAACCGTCTACTCTTTTAAAGTCATTAAGTGTAATATTATTTTTAAAAAAGAGCATTTCATCTGCCGTAGCAAAACGCCAATTAGGATAAATTTCGGGCGCCAAGAGCTCATTAACATCACCATTAGCATCATAATAATATTGCACATTAACTGATGAAGCCCAAGCCCAATCAAGACCTCCATAGGTAATATAATCTTGTTCTAAAAGATCAGTATGAACAACACTTGCCCAGATATGATTCGAAGAGAAGAGTACTAAGGTCAAAAATAGAGTCTTTAATAACTTTAACATCATACACCTAACATTAATGTCTTTACATCTGCTCAAAACAAAGCAAAAAATAGACCAATGATTTAACGCTATGATTATTAAATATATTTTTTATAATATTTTTAATGGGTCTGTATTGTGTAAATTTTTATGACACATATTACACTTTAACCTATGCTACTAACGGCGCTTATTTACAAAGTATTTTTTATTTGCACTTCATTTTCAAACACAATATTTTCATTATTACGTAAAAAATGTAATTTTATTTGCACGACAGCATTTCGCTGTAAAGTTGCAGGTAAAATTGTAAAGGGTAAATCAGCATTATCAATGTCAGCAAGATACTCTGCCATTAAAGTAGGTCTAGCTCTGGGAGGTAACGTTTGAGAGCCTCCAATATTATTACGATAACGATACATTTTATTGGCAAATACACAATAACTCACTTGCTCATTAGCAATATACAAGCGCTGTGTCGGTGAATCTTGATCAAATAATACCGCACCATTTGCTATAGATAATGTCCATTCATTAGTTAATGTTGTCGGTGGAGTAAAATCAGCTAAATTAAATACTCTACCTGTTGTATCATTATGATTATCATAGATACTTGCTGTACTATTAGGGTAAACAATCACCAAATCAAGGCAAGAACTACAGCTATAATCATTTACACCATCTTCAGCTTTAAATGGAATAACAGTGATCTGATTACTTGCAGTTTCAGGTGCAACGGGAATATTGGTATATATTGTGCTGGCTGATATAGGCACAAAGTCCATACATTGAATACCACTTAAATCTGTAACTCTGACACTATTAGGTACGGCATTACGTAATTCTCTGTTTAAGCGCTCGATAACAAAACGCGCATTGCTAACAAGTTCATCACGCTCACTTACATTGACATAAGCTTGTGTGCTTAAGCCAATAAAACCACTAATACCAACAGAAATAACACCTAATAAAACAATAACTAATACCAATTCGACTAGCGTAAAGCCTTGTTGAACAACGGCACGTTTACCCTGAATCAGCTTTTTCATTAGAAATTACTCTTGTAAGCAGTAAAGCGTATTTCTGAACCGAGCGGTGTAGTAATAGTTACCACAATACGCTTAGCAAGCTTATTATCAGACAAACCAAGTTCACTCCCTTTGTAACTAACTTCTACTTTAATTTTAAAACTATCATATCCACTATCTAGGCTGGTATTGGTTGAATTAACATGGGTTGTAAAGCCATGGTAATCATCTACATCATCAAATAAATTGCGATCCACTTGACCCGAAGTGTATTCATCAGGCTCGGCACCAAAAGCGGTTTCAGCAGTGCAAGCAGGCCGTCCTATTTCATCACAGCGCCAGTGGCTACCCGCCATATCTGAATTATCATCATAGGCGCGACCTAAAATTTCATCAAGTAGCCCTTGCCCCAATTCTGCAGCTTTGATCTGATGAAGTTGATCTGCACTTTGTTTCTCGGCAGGTACCATTAAACTAAAAATAACACTCATAGAAATAGCTAAGGCAACAATAGCCACAATAATCTCAACCAAGGTGAAACCCTTTGGGCGTAAATAATTGCTAAATGGCATGAATATAGCCTTCTGCTTCTATACGAATGCTTACTGTATCAAGATCGCTCACTACAGATATATCACAACCACCACTGCAATCATCT
>WFQC01000061.1 GCA_015487235.1 Alteromonadaceae bacterium | reverse complement strand
CAATTAGCTTCACTGCATTATTATTCTACTCACAATGAACTACAAAAAAATGTTGGTGATAAGATTTTTGATTCAGTGATTGTTATTACCGATAGAACGGTACTTGATAGTCAATTACAAGATACTATTTATCAGTTTGACCATAACGAAGGTATGATTGCGCGTGTAAATAGAGAAGAAGCACAAGGGAGCAAATCAAGCCAATTAGCGGAAGAATTAAAAGCGAGCACCTCAATTATTATTGTTACCATTCAAACCTTTCCGCACGTATTAGAAGCTATTCGTAAAGATTCAACGCTTGCTGGTAGAAGCTTTGCGGTAATTGCCGATGAAGCGCATTCCAGCCAAACAGGTACAACAGCACGTAAATTGCGTGAAGTACTGATGGCTGAAAAAATAGGGACTGAAAAAATAACTGCTGATGAAGATAGTGCCAATAGCGAGCCTGTAGAATTGTCGAGCGAAGATATTTTACGTTTAACTTTAGAAGCGAGAAAAGGCTCTAAAAATATTAGCTACTTTGCCTTTACCGCCACACCTAAAGGCAAAACCTTAGAGTTATTTGGTCGCCCACCTGAACGTGACGAACCTTTATCAGACACGAATAAACCAGCACCATTTCATGTTTATTCTATGCGCCAAGCGATTGAAGAAGGCTTTATATTAGATGTATTACAAAATTACACCAGTTACCGTGTGGCTTACCAATTAGCGCATAAAAACCCTGAGGAAGATAAAGAGGTAGACAGCAAAAAAGCGGCTTCTAAAATTGCTAAATGGGTACGTTTACATCCATACAATATCGCGCAAAAAGTTGAAACTATTATTGAGCATTTTAATAGCAAGGTTAAACACTTATTAGGCGGTGAAGCCAAGGCTATGGTGGTAACATCAAGCCGATTAGAAGCGGTAAGATACAAGTTGGCTTTTGAAAAATATGTTGCCAGTAAAGGCTATGAAAATGTAAATGCAATGGTAGCATTTTCAGGTGAAGTGAATGATCCTGATCACCCTGATATTGTTTTTACCGAAAAAAGCATGAACCCTAATTTACGTGGGCGAGATATGCGTAAAGCCTTTGATACTAATGATTATCAGGTAATGCTAGTTGCGAATAAATTTCAAACAGGTTTTGATCAGCCCAAACTCGTGGCAATGTATGTAGATAAACCATTAAAAGGCGTTGAATGCATTCAAACGCTTTCACGGTTAAACCGAACTTACCAAGGTAAAGATAAAACTTTTATTTTAGATTTTGTTAATAACCCTGAAGATATATTGGCAGAATTTAAGGTGTATTATCAAACCGCAGAACTTGCGAGCGTTTCAGATCCTAACCTTGTTTATGATTTGATGGAAAAACTCAATGAAGTAGGCATTTATCGCTGGAGTGAAGTTGAAAATTTTGTTGATGCTTATAATGATAAACGAGTACAACAAAGTAAATTAGCGAATATTTGTAAACCTGCTGTTGAACGTTTTTCTGTTCGTTATAAAGAAGCAACGCAGGTGTTAAATGTTGCTAGAGCTGAACTTGAGAAAGCAAAAGCAACGGCTAATGATAAACAAATAAAGTACGCGGAAAATAGTGTAAAAAATGCTAAAGAAGCACGTGATATTTTAGAAGTATTTAAAAAAGATTTAATCTCATTTTGTCGTTATTATGAATTTAGTTCACAAATAGTTGATTTTGAGGACTACGATTTAGAAAAATTGAGTATTTATGCCAAGCATTTACAGCCATTATTACGTTTTGATGTGTTAGAAGATGACATTGATTTGTCAGATGTAGCAATGACGCATTATCGCTTACATGAGCAGCGCGAGGCTGATTTACAACTTGGCTCTAAAGTAGGTGAAGAGCCAAAACCTTATTTAGCACCAGTGAAAGAAGGTACAGGAGCAACGCCTAAAGATCCGCAAACTGAGTTATTAAATGAAATTATCACTCGCATGAATGAGCTATTTATAGAAGATGGCTTATCAGAGGGTGATATGATCAATTATGCAAATACTATTGCAGGTAAAGTTTCTGAAAATGAAATAGTGATGGATCAACTACGCAACAATACCAAAGAGCAAGCTATGCTAGGCGCATTCCCTGAGTCAATTAACGATGCGGTTATTCAAAGTATGGCAGTACATGAAAATATGGCAATGAAGGTGCTTTCTAATGGTGCTGTAGCTAAAGGTTTTGCTTCACTAATATTAGATATATTAACAAAGCAAAATAAAGATAACTCGGCAAAAACAATTTAAGTTTTATTAAGGTAGATAGTACAAGATATTATGGTGTAGGGGGTATAAATAAGGGTATCGAAAAGGTTGCTTCTTAATAACCTTATTATAATCAGTTTGTTATATATTAATGGGCGGCATGATGTAAACATCATCGTTTCATAGAAACTCATAATGTTCTAAAAAAGCCCGTAAGAATACTTACGGGCTTTTTGTTAGACACAGTAACTAATGCGATTGAATCGTTCAATTCAGTTATCCGCCAATCCATTAAAAAATTTACGTTATTTCCGCATGATGACTCAGTTAAAAAAGTGATTTATTTAGCGATTGAGCAGGCATCTAATGAATCGTAAATCGGCCTTGAGTCGATTTATGATCGAGTTGGTAGACTTATTAAAAAATGTTATTTAACACTGCCAGTTACACAAAATGTGTTACAAGGTCTGCTAGAAGCTTAACTTTGTTTTCTTAATATCACTAAATTTTTATTCACTCTATCTATTTTGATATTAAAGTTATTTGTTAACGCATTAATTACACCATTTACGTCGCCTGTTTTAAAACGCCCTGCTATTTTAATATTTCTAAGTTCTTCATCGGCAATTTCAAATTTAACAGAAGTATAGCGAGCAATTTCTGACATAACGTAACCTAAGGGTTCTCCTTTAAAGACAATATTACCTTCTCGCCAAGACAGATTTTGAGCTATCGCTTTATTATCAATTTTAGCTACTTGATTTAGGCTATATCCTTTTTCTGTTTTTACTAGTGATGCGATCTCTCCTTTAGAAACCGCAAGAGCATTTTCAACAATAGTAAGTGTTTTAGTTGACAGATCTTTATTGTTATCAATTTTTCCCACTAGTACTTTGCCGTCAGTAACAATTAATTCGAGTGCTTTTGAACTTAGTTGTACGCTAAATATGGTACCAACAGCTTGAATAACCTGATTGTTTGTAACAACACTTAAAGGGCGTTTTTTATCGTGAGCGACCTCTACTAAGAGCTCCCCTTGTTTTAACTCAAGTAGTCGATTGTTATCATTATACTGTACTAGCAATATACTGTTTGTGTTGAGTAACACTTTAGAATTATCGGGTAGGTAAATAGTACTATTCTCACCTACGGCTGTTTCATAGCGAACAAAATACTGTTCATTATGAAAATAATTGCTATTAAAAAAGCTTATAAATAAAGCGAGTATAATTGAGGCTGCTACAAACATGGCAGGAAGCTTACTAAATCGATACGGAATTTTTGTTGTGAGCGTTTTTTCAGGAAAAAGCTCTGCTAAACGATTCAAGGCATCCATTTTATCCCACATACTTGCCATTTCAATAATGAGTTTTTGGTGCTCATGATTTTGGGCAAGCCATACTTTAAATGCCTGCTGCTCATCTAATGTTAAGTGGCGATCTATTTTGGCAATCCATAGGCTTGCTTGATCGAACATTTCATCATGATTTTGCAAAGTATGAATATTAGTCATGGTCATAACCTCCTTGTAAATTGGTTTTTGATGAAATATTGACTGTTGTGCTATTAAGCTCTGTCTTGGCTATTTTCATCATATAGTAAGTGCACCGTTTTACACCGAGGGCAATATGCTTTTCTATGGTACTTTCACTTATATTTAATTGTTGGGCAATCTCTTTTTGTGAATAGCCATAGACTTTTTTTAATACAAATACTTTTCTACACTGAACAGGTAAAAGCCTTATAGCTTCACAATATTGGGCAAATTCTTCATCATTAGCAACCTGCTGATATATTGTATCCTCTTCATGTGGAAATAACTCTGTTTCTGTAAATTTTTCACTTGAGTCAACCAACCTTACTTCAGCTTGCTTCAGGTGATCGATAGCTAAATTGCGAGCAGTTTTTAAGAGAAACGAGCGAGGTTGTTTAATATTTTCTTTTTGTTTTATCTGACATATTCGAACATAGGTTTCTTGAACAATATCTTCAATTTCTCTGGGTGGCACAATGCGAGAAACAAGACGCGCAATACTTTTTCTAGCAGCTATAAATACGTTATAAAAGCTATCTTCTGAAGTTTTTTGTGCCATAACTTCCATCATTTGGATAATTTTGAGGTTAACTTGTAAGACGAATCAAAAATATATTTCCACTAGTGCTATGAAAAGAATTTTTATTTTATCAACGCAATTTTATTTCATTGTGATATTGTCTTAAGCACTATGTAAAGTGATTTATTTTTGTTCAACAGGTTTTAACTCCCTTTATATGATTTGAAGTATTGAAAGTTAATGATTGTGATCTCTTTAAAATCTTTAGTATTGAATCAAGTAAGGAAATTGTTTATCGCAATGCAAAAACCCTTATGGGGGAAAAATAGTAATCATTCGTCTTTGTTTTTAGTATGGAAAGTTTTCATACCAAGCGGATATAAAAAATTACTGAGAAGTTTTGTATGCATATTAATAACTTATAGCTTTAGTTATTACACTTTTTCTGCGGATAATTCTCGTACAGTGATTTTTCATATACCAAAGCAACAGGCTGATTTATCACTTATTAATTTTGCAGAGCAAGCTGATATTACGTTGTTATTTCCAGTAGAAAAGGTAAAAGAAAAAATAACAAATTCAGTGATAGGACAGTATTCAGTAATCGATGCCTTGCATAAGTTACTTGATAATACTGGGCTTAAACCAATAGTCAGTGATAATGGCCAACTATCAATTTTGATAGACCCTAGTTTTGAGAGAAGCAAAGAAATGGTCCATTATAAGAAAAATACAACATTAACAGCATTGCTTACTGCGCTAACCACAGTAGCAATATTCCCCCAAGCAACTGCGGAAACCCAAGAAAAGCAAGAAGATAATATTGAAAAAATTTCCGTTATTGGTTCTAGAAGTATGAAGCAGCGCTCTATTGCTGATTCACCTGTACCTGTCGATTTAATTTCGGCCGATGATCTTAATGCTGTTGGGGGGTCGGCTGATTTGACTGATAATTTAAAAGCCCTCATTCCAAGCTATACCGCAACCCCTGCAACAGGTGATGGTAGTGCCTTCGTTCGACCAACCTCATTACGAGGCACATCACCCGATCAAACATTAATTTTAGTTGATGGTAAAAGAAGGCATCGCTCTGCATTAGTACAATTCTTTGCTCCAGCAGCGGGTAATGGTGCACAATCGGCTGATATTAGCATGATCCCAGCTATTGCACTTAAGCGTGTAGAAGTTCTGCGTGATGGGGCGGCTTCACAATATGGCTCAGATGCTATTGCTGGTGTTATTAATTTTGTGACTAAAGATGAATCTGATGGTGGTACGGTTGAATTACAATACGGACAATTTTATGAAGGCGAAACAAGTACAAAATTTGCCTTAAATAAAGGGCTAGAATTAGGAAAAGATGGTTTTGCTAATTTCAGTATGGAATATGTTAATAATGATGCACTGTCTCGAGGCATTCAGCGCCCAGATGCACAAGCAATTATTGATTCTGGTGTTCAAGGTGTTGGGGAAGATTCTCCTTTTGGTGATGCTCCATTGGTTCAGTCTTGGGGGCGTCCAGAAACAAGTGCATTACGCTTTTTCTTAAATAGTGGTATACAGTTTGGTGATAACCTCTTATACGCTAGAGCAAACTATGCTGATACAACAGGTCGTTATCGTTTCTTTTATCGAAACCCTAATGATGACGATGATGGTAGAGCTTTACTTGACGTTATTGCATTAGGTTATGATGGCCCTTTAAAAGACACAGGTTACACTCCTTTTCTTGATGGAGATCAAACAGATATTAGTTTAACTACTGGTTATAAAGGTGAGTTTTCCAATGGCACTTATTTTGACTTTAGTTTAGGCTATGGCAAAAATAAGCTTAAATATTTTCTAAATAATGAAATTAACTCTGGATTGGGGCTGACGGCAGATTTGCAAATCCCACAAATGAATTTTGAGAATGGCGGGTATGCACAAGAAGAGCTAAATATTAATGCTGACTTGTCTTACCCTCTATCTGATGATATTAATCTAGCGTATGGTGCTGAATGGCGACAAGAAGAATATACGGTAGTTGCAGGAGAATTTAACTCTTACACCGACTCAGAAGGTAATATTGGAACCGGTGTTGATGGCAGTATTTCTCCCGATGATGCAGGTGTTTTTACGCGAGACAATTATGCGGCTTATGTTGATGTTGAACATGATGTAACCGATGATTTACTTTTACAATATGCATTACGTTACGAAAATTTTTCAGACTTTGGTGGAACTACTAATTGGAAAATAGCCACAAACTATAGAATTACGGATGAGGTTTCTTTGCGTGGCGCTATTTCTACAGGATTTCATGCACCCACACCAGGGCAGGCAAATGTCAGTGCTACCATTAGCACCGTTGATGGTGCAACCGGAAAATTAGTCTTAGAAGGTTTGATACCTGCAACTGATCCTCGTGCTGTTGCTGCGGGAGGTAAAAAGCTTACCGAAGAAAAATCATTTAATATGAGTTTTGGGGTAACTTCTAGTTTTGGTGATAACAGCAATGTAACCTTAGATTTTTATAAGATTGCTGTTGATGACCGTATTTATCGTACGGGAGATATTCAAATCGAAGATGGTAGCACCATTTCATTCTACACTAATGCTATTGATGTTGAGCATACGGGGCTAGATTTGGTTATTAGCTCTAGTCTTGATTGGAGCTCAGCTATATCAACCGATATTTCATTTGCATATAGCTACAATAAAATAGATGTTGTAAACCAGCGAATGGTGAGTGGAATACAACCTGTTTCTGATGCAACAGTTGAAGATATTGAAAATAATTTTCCCAACTCTCGTTTTGTTTTAACAACGAATACACCATTAGGTGAAGCATGGAATTTAATGTTAAGGGCTAATTATTATGGTAGTTATTATGATGAACGAGGAACGATTGGTGGCTGGGATGGTAAAGCACCTACGGCTCAAATGGATCCTTTAGTGTATATAGATGCAGAACTTAATTATCAATTAAATAAAGATTTGCAGTTAAAGTTGGGCTTTTCAAACTTATTCAATGCATTCCCAAATACCATCAGCGCCCCTTATGCAAATCGTCAAAGTGTAGGTTTACAATATCCTCGTAGAGCTGCTGCAAACTATGAAGGGGGTAGTTGGTATATCGGGCTTTCGTATAACCTTTAATTCTTTATAATGCTGAACAGGTAAGGTCAGGATAAGTTATCGACTTTACTTGTTTTTATTATCATAACCACTATTTTTCAATTAAATCCAAAAAGTATTTCTTGTCCGCGCCACTATTAATCGCTGCTGTTATGGCTGTATTTTGGTCAACACCGGCTTCAATTGCTATTTCTACTATTTTTCTGCTGAACTCTTTATCGCTGCTTTTAACTGCTTCTGCAACAATATCTTCACCACTATTAGGAAATAACGAAAGAGCATAGTCAACAACATAAGTAACGCGTTCAGGAACAGCTTTAATGACACCTACAAAAATATCGATCAGATTTTCATTTTGATTATTCTTTATATTTTCAAGTACTGTATTTGAAATTAAAGGTTCTGTTGTAACCGCAACACGCACTATATCTTGAATCGGATCTTTACTTGATTGCACTGCTGCTAAAATAATTTCATTTGCATAAGCTGGCTCTGTTGTTATAGCAATTTTGACTACCTCGGCACATAAAGTTCGATCATAAGCTATTATATTCGCAACCGCAGAGGCAGTTAATGCTGGCTCTGCTTGAATAGCTCCAATAAGAATTTGACGATATTGTTTAGGGTAAAGCTGTAAAGCAACAGTGATCACAGTGTCGACTTGTTCAGGGTAACGCTGCAATAACGATGAAACACTTTTTTTGATAGATATATTTTTATTAACTAAATTTTCAATAAGTTGCTTTATTAATACTTTCTGTTTTGTTTCAATATTTTCAATTGCGGTGCAGGTGAAAGTTACCCCAATAAGTACCACTAATAAGTATCGCCTAACCATCTTTATCACCTTTAATGCTGACTATTTAACTACCATTTAACGTGCCAAAACTTAAATAACGCTTAAATTAGGTGCTTAAATCAACGAATAGTTCAAAAATAAAGCGAACAACACAAAAATTAAAAATAAAGCTTGATCCTTTAGCGAAAATCCCTAAAATGCGCATCCAGTTTCCAAGGGCAACCCAAGAGACTATTACCTACAGGATGTAGGGTATTAAGCAAACGCAGGAGCAGTTTGCTGTTTTGATAAGTTTAGTCAGCGTAAACGCGGGTTAAACACCTAAGAAAGCTTACCAAAATGTGGTAAAGATTTTCAAAAAAAAGGTTGACATCAAAACAGGGGAGCGTATGATACGCATCCTGCTTCGGAGCAAGGCGCTAAGCCTCTTCAAGCACCAAGATTTAACGGGTTTAAGCGAATGCGACTTAAACGCTGTTTTTAAAAGAAAACGCTTTTAAAAACGACTTCTTTAACAATCAG
>WFQC01000060.1 GCA_015487235.1 Alteromonadaceae bacterium | reverse complement strand
CTTTTAGGCAAGGCATTGATTGAAGAGAATGGTTGTTCCCTTGTCGAAATCAATAACGTAGCATAAAGCGTTTATAAACCAGTCCTACGGGGATACCTGAGCAAACCATGCTCTTCGTTGTATCTATTTTTAAGGGAACACCATTAATAAAAAGATGCGCCTTGACCATGAATCGCTCAGGGATCCTGAAACTCGCATCTTGAAGTGTCATGGGTATAGGCGATAATATAACGATAACTCTACGATAAATTTATTTTTATGACCGATTTGAATAATCAGAGCATTGAAAAGCTGCTATTACAACTAAGTGAAGAATTACGCACATTGAATTTGTGGCAAGAAAAGTCACCTAATATGTGTTTATTAGCAAGCCAAGCCCCTTTTTGTTGTGACACCTTATCTTTTGAGCAGTGGCTACAGTTTGTTTTTATTCCTCGTTTAAATGCTATGATTGAGGCAAAACAAACATTACCGACTAATATCGCATTATGCCCGATGGCGGAAGAGTCATTTAAACACTTAGGTGCTAAAGTCAAAACTTTGATCAATATTATTGCTGATATTGACCAACTATTAAGTGGTCAACGTCAGCAAACGCTTTTTCTTCAAAAAAATATGGCAAATAATGGATAATATTAAAGCGGCACAATTAGCCTGTAGTGTTATAACAGAAAAGCCTTACCTGAATATTCTATATCAAGATGAATACCTTGTGGTTATTGATAAACCCGCAGGGCTTTTTGTACACCGTAGTTTTATGGATAAAAACGAAAAATATTTTGCTGTGCAGCTATTACGTGACCAACTTGGTCAATACGTTTACCCAGTTCATCGGTTAGATAAACCGACATCAGGTGTTTTAGTTTTTGCGTTATCAAGTGAAATAGCACGATTATTAAATGACGCCTTTACTCATCAAACGATGAATAAAACCTATTATGCTTTAGTAAGAGGGCACTTGCAGGGGGAAGCGTTAATTGATTATCCCTTAAAAGAAAAGCTGGATAAGTTAGGTGATAAAAATGTCAGTAGAAATAAAGCACCTCAATCAGCTCAAACTTATTATCAAAGTTTAAACAATGCCACTTTACCTATTGCAGTTGGAAAATATCCATCTGTACGTTATAGCTTGATCAAATTACAACCTAAAACAGGGCGAAGACACCAAATTCGTCGCCATTTAGCGCATTTACGCCATCCTATTATCGGCGATATAAATTATGGTGATAATAAACAAAATCCTTTTTTTATGCATTATTTTGGTTTTAAGCGCTTAATGCTTATAGCAAAAGAAATTAGCTTTATACACCCCGTTAGTCAAAACCAACTTACTGTATCGGCTAATTTTGATCGGCAATGGCAGCAGGTTTTTAAACAATTAGCTTGGCCATTGCTCTAGAACGCATTAATTTTTCACGACGGCATTTTCATTTTAGATAAGGCAATCGAGTTTTGATTATGCTAAGCATAGCTTTTTATTGAGGGGCGCCTACCATAATAGCGTTCGCATCTTTATATATTAATTGGCTATAAATTGTTGGCGCTATTGGGCGTTGATCACTGGTTTTATCTCCTCGAATATTGATGTAACTTACCGTTGCTTTGGCAAATAAATTAGTTTGCTGCTCGTGCTGCTGAGCAAATTGCATCATCATGAGTTGATCTTGTGGCAAAGGGCGATTTAATAATGACAGTAAGAGTTGTTGATCACTAATTAAAGGTTTTTTCTCAATGGCTACAGGTGTATCTACGGTACTGGAACAAGCCGATATTAATAACATAGCCGTTAGTAGTGTGAAATGTTTAAGTGTTAATAAAAAAGTGGGTACAGTCATTATTTAGTCACAAAGTTATTTGCCTAAATGATGAACTGCAAATGTTAAGCCAAAGCCTTAAAGCTTATGATTTATAAGAACTAATTTGCTATTTCTGTTCGTTTTTTTCGTGGGTGTCAAAAAAATATCACCGTCAATATTACCATAGAGAAGGAGCTCTTTTTGCTTCTTCCCTATGGTTTATTGTTAATCGCTAATTGAGCGAAGCAGGGCATTAATGCCTATTTTTTCTCGTGTTTTTGCATCCACTTTTTTTACAATAATAGCTGCATATAAGTTATGTGTACCACATTTCGATGGTAAAGTACCTGATACGACAACAGAGCCAGCAGGTACGCGGCCATAATGAATTTCACCTGTTTCACGATCATAAATACGTGTGCTTTGGCTAATATAAACCCCCATTGATATTACTGCACCTTCTTCAACAATAACGCCTTCTACAATTTCAGAGCGTGCACCAATAAAACAGTTGTCTTCAATAATGGTAGGGTTTGCTTGTAAGGGTTCTAGTACACCACCAATGCCCACACCACCAGATAAATGCACGTTCTTACCTATTTGCGCACAAGAACCTACTGTTGCCCAAGTATCAACCATTGTACCTTCATCTACATAAGCGCCAATATTAATGTAAGAGGGCATAACGACAACATTTTTTCCAACGAAAGAACCTGTTCTAACGGTGGCTGGCGGTACAATACGCACGCCATCATTGATAAATTCTTCTTGGCTATAGTGAGTGTACTTCAAAGGTACTTTATCAAAATATTGGCTTTCACCACCATCAATAATTTGGTTATCCCATAGACGAAAGGCGAGTAATACTGCTTTTTTAAGCCATTGATGCACCACCCATTCGCCAGCAACTTTTTCGGCAACACGAGCAGAGCCATCATTTAGTCTGGCTAAAGCCGTTAAAATAGCCTCTTTTACCTCTGAGCTTATGGTTGTGGGGGTAATATTAGCTCTGTTTTCAAAAGCGTCTTCAATTAATTGTTGTATATGTTCCATAGAAATTCCTAGTAAATTAATTATTTTTTTTAATCAAGTGCGTCAATTAAGGCGTCGGTTAATAATTGTTGCTCTTGCTCTGATAAAGCGTTATTTTCATAATTTGAAATGGTAAATACATCTTCTGCTTTTTCACCAAAAGTAGTTATTTTGGCTGAATAAATATGGATTTTACAGCGTTGAAATACTTGGCCTATTTGTGCCAGTAAACCGGGGTGATCTAACGCTACAATTTCAATGTTGGTTTTGTTTTTAGCGGGGGATTTTACAAAACTTATTTGCGGTTTTAGTTTAAAGGCATTCAGTTTTCGTTTAGTTTTTTTAAGCAAATAAGGCTGATGATAACTTAAAGAGTCTTGCTGTAGCTTTTGCGTAAGGGCGTGTATTACTTCATTAACACGATAGCTTTCTTCTAAAGGTTTGCCTTGTTGATCAAGTACCACGAAAGTATTTAGGGTATAACCCGTTTTGCTGGTAATAATTTTAGCATCGTGAATAGAGAGTTTTTTACTATCAAGTAAAGTTACCGTTGAGGCAAAAATATTTGCTTTTTCTTTTGTAAAGACAAAAACTTCTGTGCCACCACGATAAGGTTTAGGACTCACTAATACTAAGGGTTTAGTGCGATCGTGTTGAATAATATTTTCGCTGTGCCAAGCGATTTGTTCAGGTGAATAACGCAGAAAATAGTCGGCTTTGTTTTCTTCCCAAAGTTTGTCTATTTGAGCTTTGTCGATACCTTTTTCAAGTAATAAGGTTAAAGCTTGTTGTTGGTTTTCACGTATTTTTGCCCGCATATCAACAGGCTTTTCTAAGCCGCGTCTAAAGGCTCGCTTAGTATTAAAATAGAGTTCTTCTAATAAATTTGCTTTCCAACTATTCCATAAACTTTCATTGGTTGCTCGCATATCTGCAACGGTTAAGCAGTAGAGGTAGTCAAGGTGAGCTTCATCTCGAACTATGCCGCCAAAAGTATTAATTACTTCTTCGTTTGATATATCTTTACGTTGAGCCGTAATCGACATTAATAAATGGTGCTCAACCAACCAAGCAACCATGCGGCCGTCATGATCATTGAGTTGATGGGTTTTGCAAAATTCAAGCGCATCAATGGCACCTAATTTGGCATGATCGCCGCCACGTCCTTTGGCGATATCGTGAAAAATACCCGCTAAAAATAATAGCTCTGGTTTACGAATGCGCTGTACTATTTTACTGCAAAGTGGAAATTCATCATTGTATCGGCTTTGAGTAAAGCGATAGAGGTTTTTAATTAAACGGTAACTATGCTCGTCAACCGAATAGGCGTGAAATAAGTCAAATTGCATTTGCCCTACAATATTACGCCAAGCCGGTAAATAAGCACCTAAAATGCTGTGTTTATGCATCAGTGTAAAGGCAAGACCCAGCCCTCTAGGGTGTTTAATTATTTCTAAAAATATTCGTCGACATTCGGCATAATCAATAAGACCTGAAATTAAACGGCGTCGAGCATTGCGCATTAAACGAATAGTTTGTGCATGAATACCCTTTATTTCATCGTATTGG
The DNA here is from genome assembly GCA_015487235.1 of Alteromonadaceae bacterium. GTDB lineage: Bacteria > Pseudomonadota > Gammaproteobacteria > Enterobacterales > Alteromonadaceae. The sequence continues at coordinate 14,971 of WFQC01000060.1, read as the reverse complement.
GCAATTATTAAAAACATTTCCATGATTTTAACAGGGCGCATAAATAGGCGACTATTGCGTACTTGAATAAGACCATTATCGATAGCGAAATCTCGATTGATGATCACGGGAACAGGTTGTTTGTTAGGTTGTAAAATAACGTGTTCAAAGTGTTGCAACAGCATGTTATTTAATTCAGCTACACGGGCAATGGTTCTAAAAAAGCGTTTCATCATACGCTCAATCGTAACTTTACCTTCATCACCAAAGCCCATTATTTGGGCAACATCGGCTTGGTAGTCAAATAACAGTCTATTTTCATTGCGTTTCGCAACAAAATGTAAAGCAAAACGCATACGCCAGAGATAATCTTGACACTCTAATAACTCAAAATACTCATTTCGGGTTAAATAATTGTGCTCAACGAGTTCATCTAAAGAGTCTGCGGAAAAGTGACGTTTAGCAACCCAAGCAATGGTTTGAATATCACGTAAACTACCAGGGTTAGCTTTTAAATTAGGTTCTAAGGTATAAGCTGCACCATGATACTGTTGATGGCGTTTTTCTTGCTCTGCTCTTTTGGCGATAAAAAAGTCTTTTGAGCGCCAAAAAATATCTTCATTTAGTAAAGGCAGTAATTGTTGTATTAATGTTTCTGTTCCTGTTATTTGTCTGATTTCCATTAAGTTTGTAGCAACAGTAACATCTTTTACTGCTTGCTTTAAACATTCTTTTACACTGCGAACACTTGAGCCAATATCAAGTTTTATGTCCCAAAGTTGTGTGATAAAGCAGGAAATTTTGTCTTCTAAATCGGCAGAAATTTTTTCAGGAGTAAGTAGTAAAATATCAACATCAGAGTAGGGGTGTAATTCGCCGCGCCCGTAACCACCAACAGCGACAAGGCTTATTTGATACTCATCTAAATGGTGTTGGCTCCATAGTTTTATTAATATGCGATCAACAAATTCAGCGCGAGCTTGTAATAAATCGGTGATGTCTTCTTGATGAAAAGCTTGCTTAAGCCATTGATAAAATACTTGACTAAGTTGGCAAATAGCTTGGCTAGAGATATTTGCCTCTGTAATCGATAAAGGTTCAAAGAAGTGTTGTGGAACAATTGATTGTGTATTCAAAATGTACCTTTCTTATGCACTAATTATGTAATATTCGAGCAATAGTGTCGTCTTTACGATGGGTTAATATTTCACAGCCTGTTTTGGTAACCACAACGGTATGTTCCCATTGTGCTGATTTCTTTTTATCTATGGTGTAAACCGTCCAGCCGTCTTCTGCGTCAGTAATGGTGCCTGCTTTACCTAAATTGATCATGGGCTCAATGGTAAAACACATACCTTCTTTCATTTTTTCACTGTCATTATTTTTATAATGTACAATTTGTGGTTCTTCATGAAACTCTTTACCGATACCGTGTCCGCAGTATTCTTTAACAATAGAGAAACGACCTGCCTTTTTTATAAACTTATGAATAGCTGTGCCTATTTCACCAAATTTAGCGCCGGGCTTTACTTTTTTTAAGCCAACATATAACGCATCTTGTGTAATACGGCATAAACGAGCATCTTCAGGAGAAACATTGCCAATTAGAAACATTTTACTGGTATCACCGTGGTAACCATCTTTTATCACAGTCACATCAATATTGATAATATCACCATCAACTAACTTAGTATCATCAGGAATACCGTGACAAACAACATGATTAATAGATGTACATATAGATTTAGGAAATCCATGGTAATTTAAGGGCGCTGAAATTGCCCCTTGAACTTCTTCTGTGTATTTTGCACAAAGCGCATCGAGTTCATTGGTGGTTACGCCCGCTTTAACATGAGGTTCGATCATCTCTAATACCTCGGCAGCAAGCTTACCTGCAACGCGCATTTTTTCTATTTCTTCTTGGCTTTTAATTTTTATTGCCATTGTTACCTCAAAAAGTGATGGGTTATATCGTTCAAGTTAATAAATTACTTAGCGAGTTCAAGCTCAATTGCATCCACAATTGCAGCAGGTTTCTCTAAATAGAGATTATGGTTGAGTAATATTAAATTTTCATTAATAGCCAGTAATAAAGCAGGAATGGCTTTGGTATTGATAATTTCCTGCATGTCAAACACCTCATGTACATCAAACTCAGCATCTTTTGTGAGTTTTTCAATCGTAAGTGATTTTGCAGGCGGTGATAGTTTTAATTTTTCAAGTAAAGGGTAAATGTCTTCAGCACTGGTTAGCGATAAACCTTGTTGAAAATGTGCTTCTTGTATTGCTTTAAGTAAAGCGAGCGTTTTATCGGGGGCTTTATGATTAGTCCATGCTAGTACATTGGCCGCAAGGGTTGAGTCTTTTGTTTCTGAAAGCTTGGCTAAATAAGCGTGAGAAAAGCTTACGGGGCTTAGTGCCTGAACAGCTTCAATTTGTGCTTTTTTTACGTCATTGTCACCATCAAAAAAAGCACTATGCCAAAAGTGTATGCTTACCTCGGGAAGCTGTTGTGCAATTTCATCAACTAATGGGGTTGCCGCGTAGCTCCACGGACAATGGGTATCATAAATAAAAAATAAATCAGCGGTCATTGTATAAACTAAAATTTAAAATAAAGGGTGATTTTATCTTGCTTCATAGCGCTAAGCAATTATTGCCTTCGCTTACCTTGAAATATTTTTAATTATTTTGTTTCGAGGCTATGTTTCTTTCGAGATTATTTTGGGCGCAGTTTATTGGCTATCTATAAAAGACAGAGCCTTTGTCGTAGGGTATTTAACATAATAAACCTGAACTTGATAACACGATAAAAATGCTCTACAAACGCGATTATTTCGAACAAAATTCACAGGTGAGCGCGCGACTGCTTTTAGGGATATAACGATAAGTTGTAATTAAATAAAAATTGTTACCTAAACGCAGCTATTCTTCGCTATAATCCGCACAATTTTATTTAGGTGTATTAGGTTATTTATGAGTGTTGATGCAATTGGTTTACCTGCTGAAGTTTTACAAGCGGTAAAAGCGTGTGGTTATAAAAATTTAACCCCCATTCAGCAAAAAGCTATTCCTGAAATACGCAAAGGGATCGATATTATTGCTAGCGCACAAACGGGCACAGGCAAAACGGCTGCTTTTTCTTTACCTATTATTGAAAGCTTATTGAAAAATAATACGCATACGGTTGCTACTAAATTAACGGCTTTAGTATTAACACCAACGCGAGAACTTGCTAAACAGGTGTATGACAATATTAAAAATTATAGCCAGTTTACCACCTTAAAAACAGGTGTTGTTTACGGTGGTGGAGCCATGCCTTCGCAAGCAAAAATGCTAAAAGCAGGTGTTGATATATTAGTTGCCACACCAGGACGTTTGCTTGAACACATAGCTCTTAATCATATTAGTTTGTCACAAGTTAAGTATTTGGTGCTTGATGAAGCTGACAGAATGCTTGATATGGGCTTTTTTACTGATATTGAAAAAATACTTTTATCGATAAAGCATCAACATCAAACCGTATTATTTTCAGCCACTTTTTCTAATAAAGTTAAAGCCTTAGCAAAGCAATTTTTAAAAGCACCTAAAACCATTGAAATTGCGAAACAAAATGCAACATCAGGTAAGGTAAAACAACAAGTTTATTGGGTTAGTGAAGCTCGTAAGCGAGAATTACTGTCAGAGTTAATAGGGGTTAATAACTGGCAACGGGTATTAGTGTTTGCAGGCACCAAAGAAAGTGCCAACCTCTTAGCAAAAGAGTTAAAACTTGATGGTATTAAGGTCGCGCTTTGTCATGGTGATAAATCGCAAGGTGCTCGCAATAAAGCCTTAGCACAATTTACTGAGGGAAGTGTTAGAGTACTGGTTGCTACTGATGTGGCAGCGCGAGGCTTAGATATTACGGAACTTGATTATGTGGTTAATTTTCATTTACCTTTTTTACCTGAAGATTATGTACATCGTATAGGCAGAACGGGGCGAGCGGGTCGTTCAGGTACTGCTATTTCACTCGTTAGCCCAAAAGATGCTAAGTTTTTAGAAAATATTGAAACACTCATCGGCAGACGATTTGAGCGTATTGTCTTACCAGGCTACGAGTTTGATGAATTTGAAGAGCAAGCTCAGCTTAAAGCAAATAAATATCAAACAATTAAAAAATCTGATGCTAATCGTTATCGAACGACACAAGCAAAAAATCAAGCCCTATCACGTAAAAAACAGCTTAAAACGCAAGGCAAGAATCGAACTAAAAAAGGGTTGAAAAAGCGCAAATAACGTTAGGGCAACACGCCCTAACGTTACGTTAAGTTTTCATTGTGTTTTTTTATAAAAGAAATAAAGTTGTTTAAATATAAAGGCTTGCTAAAGAAATATCCTTGAATTATGTCGCAATTCATTTTTGATAAAAAATCGAGTTGCGCTATATTTTCAACGCCTTCAGCGATAACGCTTAATTTTAAGCTATGAGCCATCACGATAACGGCAGAAACAATTGCCTTGTCGTTTTCGTCATTTTCTATATCTTTGATAAAAGAGCGATCTATTTTAAGTGAATCTACGGGTAAACGTTTTAAATAAGCAAGTGAGCTATAACCTGTACCGAAGTCATCAACAGCAATATTTACCCCGCCTTTTTTTAACTGTAGCAAAGTAGCTAAAACAAGATCAAAATCGTTAGCAAGCGAGCTTTCTGTTATTTCAAACTCTATCTGTTGCGGGGGAATATTGTATTCATTAAGCATTTGATAAACAAAGTGTGATAGAGAATTATCGTATATCTGTTTAGGTGATAAATTAACAGATACCGTTAAAGGATGACCCTGTTGATTTAATTGCTGAATGCATTGGCATACTTGCTTAAAAATAAGTTTACCAAGCGGAATAATTAAGCCTGTATCTTCGGCTAGTGGAATAAAATCATTAGGCATAATATTATTTTCAGCATTTGGTGGTAGCCAGCGAACAAGAGCTTCTGCTTTGATTATTTTACCCGTATTTATGTCCATCATGGGTTGTAGCACAATACTAAACTCATGATTTACAATAGCTTCTCGCAAAGCGTTTTCTAACGCAATGCGTTGAGCCGTTTTTTGCTGTAGTTTTTGAGAGTAAAATTTAATATTACTTTTACCAGTTAACTTGGCATTATAAGCGGCCAGATCAGAATATTTCATCAATAAATCAGGATCAGTAGCATCAGTTGGAAAATGTACGATACCGATACTCGCTGTTGTAATAATTCTATCTTTATGACGAACCTCATAGGGCTCATTTATTTTTCTAAGAATACGTTGAGCAATAGCTAAACAGTGTTTTTTGGCATCTTCTTCTTTAATATTTCTGAGTAAAATTACAAATTCATCACCACCTACTCTACAAATAATATCTTCTTTTTTCAGCATTTTTTGTAGCCGTTGAGCAATAGTAATAAGTAACTCGTCTCCTTCTGCATGACCATAACTTTCATTAATAAACTTAAAGTTATCAATATCTAAATACAACAAGTAAAAAGCGGGTTGCTGACTACAGTTTTGTTCGAGTAAATTCCAAAATAACTGTCGATTAGGAAGTTTTGTTAGGCTGTCATAATGAGCAAGCTGTTCGTTATGCTCTAGTAAATGTTTTATGCGTGTTATGTCGCTGATATAAAAAACCCAATGATTAACATCACCTAAAGCGCCCTTTATCGGGTAAATAGAAACTTTTAACCACTTAACGTAATAGGGAGCCGCTAACCAGTATAACTCGCCATGCCATGCACTGGCAGCTTCAAAAATACGTTCATGTTCTGGGTATTGCTTTTTCATTAATTTAAAAATAACGTCAAGGGGCGTTTCTGTTTGTCCTTGATCTTTAGTATTAACTTGAAAAAGCTGATAATTAATAGGATTTTGTAAAATTGGCTTTAAATTTTTATCCAACAGCATTATGCCAAAAGTAGCGTGTTCAATTGTACTGGCAATGGTTGCAAGCATTTTTTTCATATCATCAGTATTTGTAGCTATTTCATTTAAATACTGATGAGTGTTATCAACTTGCTGAGCTAGTTGTTCATTACTGATCAACGCTTCTCGGGCTATTTGTAAGGTTTTTTGTTGTTGTGCAAAAACAGATTGAACATTATTAATAATTAATAGTGATTGTTGTTCCGTTACGCAGGCAAGTGCTTCAAAGTGCATTAATTTGCCATTTGCTAATTGTTCGGTCCAAAAACCCGAGCTTAATACGCCTTGTTGGTTTTTAGCCCAAAACATTTCAGCATCAATTAAAAAATCATTTAAAAAAATACAACCATCATTTATCACTGCTTTATGAGCAGATATTTTACTAATAACAATATTTGACCACGTTTCTATTTGATGAATAATTTCAAACTTTTCTGATTGGCGCCTTAACAATACCGTACAATCAAGCGCGTTAAGTGCCATTTTTTCTAATGAGTTATTGGAACTTTCATTATAAATGTTTGACAAAGTATTCACCTATTGATTGAAATAACTGCTCAACTGACGTTCCCGTTTTAGCACTGGTGTAAATTACCTCAATAAAATCGTGTTGATGATCGAGTAAAGTTTGTTCTTCTAGTTGCCAGTGCTTATTTAAGTCAGTTTTATTAATGACTAAAACGATCGGAACATCGGTAAGTTGGCGAGCTTGTTTGAATATATCTACGGCGTCTATATAGGTTTGAATTCGGGTACAATCGGTTACTAAAATGAGTGCAGATGCGCCGCGTATATATCGAGGCTGAAAAGCGGCATATTGATCAGTTCCTTCAATATCCCAAAGTAAAAATTGAAATTGTTTATCTTTAACGGTTAATTGTTTCTTATCTATTTTAACGCCTAGAGTTGTTAGATATTTTTCAGAAAAAATACCATCTACGTAGTGGCGTACTAAACTTGTTTTGCCAACAGCAGAGGAACCTAACATGCATATTTTTTTCTGGATCAATTGTCTAATTCCATTTTAGGGTTAAGAGTGTTTATGTGTGGCTATGCTTAAAGCATGACGCGGCTAAAAATGACTTTCCTTGCTTCATTACTCACACTGGGTATTTTTATTTCACCAATGCCAAGTGCATATAGCCTTGTAGCATCAACGCCATTGCTTATTAGTGCAGCTTTAACTATGGCTGCACGCTCCTTACTTATTTCTATATTACCTAATTTTGTGCCTTGATTATCGCTTGTTCCTATAATAAGTATGCCCAGTTTTACATTAATCTGCTTTGCCAATTTAAAGGCTTCCTTAATATTTATAGCTTGCACCTGAATCTGTTGTTTTGCAAGTGCATTTAATTCAGCGTTAGCGCGAGCAAAATTTATTTGTAATGTAGCTATCTGTGCAAGTTTCTCATTAAGTAAAGCCCGTTGAATATTTTGAGCATCATGTTCAATATTTGGTAAATCAATTAACTGTAATTGGCTAGTATCTAATGAAGTTTCATTAAGTAAGTTTAATAACTTTACTTTGAGTTCAGCGAGAGCTGTATAAGTAATACGACCTTGTAAAACTAAGCGGTTTTCTTTTTCTTGTGCAGATAATTGATATTTTGCTAATAGTGTTGCTATTTTTTTTTGAGTTAGCTGTGGCTCTGCTGAAATAAAGGCTTGCTCTGAGATAACAATTTTATCGGGGTTAATATTCTGTTGTACTAGCCAGTCTTTTATGTTGATTGCAGCCGGATCTCGCCATATTTTAATGCGATAATAACCATTTGTTTGTTTTTGTATGGCATCAACACTAATACCTAGCTCATCATTTAGTTTGCTCAGTTGTTGCGCTACATTATCAGGTTTTAAGCCGTAGTATAGGCTGCCTCCTAAAAGTAAAGTAAACACGATAACAGCATACCAAGGCTTTTTGCCTTTAGGTTGTTGTTCTGATTTTATTTTAGTGATTAAACAATCTCTTAATAATTGTTCTGTATTGGCTAATTCTGTACTTTCGCCGGTAAAATTTTGCAGTTCATGATTATAAAGTTGGTGAATTTGTTCTAAGGAATATTGTAACTTTTTAGGAACTTCTTCTGGCATATTGCCTGTAACGGCAGCCGCAATTATGGCGAGTGGGCCATTTTTTATGACTAAGGTAAAGTGGGCAGTTTTGATGGTATCAACGCCTTCATTATTTTGAGCGCTTTTAGTAAAAGAGTCTGCAACAAAATCATTAATGGCACTTAACATAGATGAGATAAGATCAGCATCTTTTTCTTTGTCTGCATCAAGTGCAACAGCATTAAGTAATAACCCTGTTTCAGCATGGATCAGAAAAACTTGTTCTACACGAAATAGATAGGTTTGGCTAACCACATATTGAGCAAAACTTACTCCTGCTTTTTTAGCTTGCCAGCGCCATTTTAGCCCTTTGTATGTAAAGCTATTTTCAATAATTTTGTTGGTTTTTTCGAGTATCTCATTTAAAAAAGAGCTGACATATTTACGCACTAAACTTCCCATTAAAGGGTATAAATAGCCAATAAACCTATCGCGTTGATTAGTGATAGAGCGCTCAACTGAATTTTCAACGATGGGAGTTAATATAGTGCTTATCGAGTGATCTTGTTTTTCTCTATCGTGAATAGACTCGGTAATGACATCGCTCACAATATCTCTAGCATGTTGTTTTACGGTGCTAATAACTCGCGCGTCATCATCTTTTAAGATAATGCTTCGTAGTTGGTTTAGCTGTTGATCATCTTGTTGATCTGCCATGGGAATAAATCTATTGATCAACTGCTTTGGTGTTATCGTTTTGTTCTAAGTTAAGCGCAACGACGTTGAATAATTGAGCTAGCTGTTTTCTGTCGGTTTTTGAAGAATCTAAATCGGCAGACACTTTGGCTAATTCAGCAACAAGCTTTTCTATTTGCTGCTGTAGATCAGATGATAAGTTTGCAATATTTTTGCTAATTGAATGTTGTAATTGCTGTAACTCTCGTGCATTTTGTTCACTGTGCTCAGCGAGCTCATGCTCAAGCTGAGTGATCTCATTTTTTAGTTGTTCGGCTCGCTCATGGTGATCAATATCAATAGATGAAGCCTTTTTGTCTACTTTTTTAATTTCATCTTGTAAAGTTGTAAATCCTTCATCGATATTAGCATGCAAATTATTACCAAGATCAGCTATTTGTTGCTGTAGCTGTATAAACATTTGCTGTTGTTGTTCTTGTAAATTACGCTGAGCTTCACCAAAAACAATCTCTCTAAGCTGGGCTAATTCTGATGTGGTATTGGTATTTTTTTGATTGTTATTTGTTCCATGTGTTTTTGTAGACATATTCCCACCAAGCCTAATTAATAATTGATTTACTTAAATAATTGTAGACTAATATCTTAAAAACACCGTATTTGATATGAATATTATTTGCGCAAGATCATGTTTTATAGCAAGTTGATCGTTTTATCACATTCAACTTGCTATAAATAGGTTATTAGGGCGTATTGTTCTTCGGGTTCTGAACAACATTCAAACTCGAAAGGTCAACAGCCCCTAGGCTTATTTTTGGTGGCGTTGTTGTAAAACAGCCATGACCTCACTTAATTGAATATTTTTATCTTGCAGTAATACTAAGGTGTGATAGAACAAGTCAGCACATTCGCCCAATAAATCTTCTTTAGTTTCTGCAACGGCGGCAAGGGCGACTTCAACTCCTTCTTCACCTACCTTTTGTGCTATTTTTGTGGTGCCACGTGCAAACAGTTGTGCTGTGTAGCTATTTTCTGGTGATTCATTTTTTCGACTGGCGATTACTTGCTCTAGTTGGCTTAAAAAGTTTTGTTGGCTTAGGTTGTGTTCAACAAAGCACGACTCTGTACCTAAATGGCAAGTTGGTCCTATTGGTTCACAAGTAATGAGTAAACTGTCTTTATCGCAATCGGTAATAATTTGTTTTACCAATAAAAAGTGGCCAGAGGTTTCGCCTTTCACCCAAAGTGCTTGTTTTGAACGACTAAAAAAAGTAGCTTTTTGGGTCTTAAGGGTTTGTGTTAATGATTCAAGATTCATATAACCTTGCATTAATACTGCACCTGTTGTGTAGTGTTGAATAATGGCAGGAATTAAATGATGCATTTTTTCCCATGCCAGCTGTTGTATATTTTCTGTGGTGACTAACATAGTCTGATCTCAATATTTTGTTGATGTAAATAATTTTTAAGGGTTTTTATTGCGATAATGCCTTTATGAAACACCGAAGCTGCAAGCGCGCCATCAACGTCAGCTTGTTGAAATACGTCGCTAAAATGTGCTATTTCTCCTGCGCCTCCTGAGGCGATTAAGGGAACATTACATGCGGCTCTTGCAAGTTTTAGTTGTTCAATATCATAACCTTGACGCACACCGTCTTGATTCATGCAGTTTAAAACAATTTCACCTGCACCGCGTTGCTGCACTTCGTTGATCCAATCAAATGTGGTCCAACGGGTTTTTTGGGTGCGCGCTTCGTCTCCGGTAAATTGATATACCTGATATTGATTTTCATCTTGGTTGTAAAAGCTGTCTATACCTATCACAATACATTGTTGGCCAAAAACATCGGCAAGGCGAGATATTAAATCAGGATCCCGTAATGCGGGTGAATTAATACTAATTTTGTCTGCTCCCATCATTAATATTTCTTGGGCATCTTGCTCGCTTTTTATACCACCAGCCACACAAAAGGGAATATCAATAACTTCAGCAATACGGCTTACCCAGCTTTTATCAACAACGCGTTGATCTGAGCTTGCGGTAATATCATAAAAAACCAATTCGTCAGCACCAGCTTGCGCATATTGTTGAGCAAGCGGCACAATGTCGCCAATAATTTCATGATTTCGAAATTGTACGCCTTTTACAACTTTGCCATCGCGTACATCAAGACAAGGAATAATGCGTTTAGCTAGCATGGTTGCTCTCCTGTTGTGCTTGCTTTTTATTATGCCAAAGTTGTATTGCTTCGTTGAGGGTAAATTTTCCTTCAAGTAATGCTCTTCCCAAAATAACACCGTTAACCCCTGTAGGTACTAACGCTGCTATATCGTCAAGGCTGCCGATGCCACCCGAAGCTTGCCACGCTACACTAGGATATTTTTGGCATAGTTCACGGTAAAGCTCAACATTGGTGCCAGTTAACGTACCATCTTTTGAAATATCGGTGCATAAAATATGCTTGATATTTGCACGAATATATTTATCCATTAAGTCGTCAAGTGTTACACCACTATCTTTTATCCAACCGTGGGTGGGTAAGGTTTTGTTGCCTTGCTCATCTATTTTTATATCGAGTGCCAGTACTATTTTTTCATTACCGTATTTTGTTAACCAGTCGATAACTAATTCAGGTTGTTTTATTGCCAATGAACCAATAACAATGCGATCAGCACCTAGCGTAAATAATTGTTTTACATCGTCTTCATTGCGAATACCGCCACCGACTTGAATAGTCATCGTTTTGTGAGGCATTAAGGTTTTCAGGGTAGATAATTGGCGTTTACTACTGTCTTTTGCGCCGTCTAAGTCAACAAAGTGCATTACGCTTGCGCCCGCTTGTGCATAAGCTTGTTGTTGAGCTTGCGGGGTGGTTGAGTAATGGGTTTTTTGTTGATAGTCGCCTTGGTATAAACGTACTACTTCGCCGTTTATTAAGTCAATTGCGGGGATCATCATAATGTATGCTTCCTAAGAGATTATTTCGCACCTACGTTTTTGCGAACAAGCCAATCGTTATAAAGTTAAAAAGTTTTCGATTATTTTACTGCCTAACTTGCCAGAGCGTTCAGGATGAAATTGACAGCCGATAAAATTATCTTTAGCAATAGCCGCAGAAAAGGTGCTGCCATATTCACATTGCGCAATAGTGTAATCGCTTAATGGCGCGGCAAAACTGTGGACAAAATAAAAGTAATCTCCTTGTTTAATATCGGTGAAAATAGGGTGATCGCTTACTTGGCTTAGGGTGTTCCAGCCCATGTGGGGTAAACGTAAGTGTTGGGCGTTTAATGGTTCTATTTGTGTTGGAATTAAGTTTAAGCAGTCAACATTTGCTTGTTCATTGGTTTCACTTGAACTTTCGGCCATTAGTTGCATACCTAAACAAAAACCTAATACGGGTTGGGTTAATTGTTGTAAACCAGTAATCAGTTCTTTCTCAATAATATTAGCCATGGCATGTTTAGCACTACCGACACCTGGTAGTATTACTTTATCGGCCTGTTTTATTTGTTCTATATTGTCACTAATTATTGCCTTAAAACCTAAACGTTCAATGGCAAACTTAACTGAGGCTAAGTTTGCACAACCAGTGTCGACTATTACATAGTTATTCATTTTTATACCTTTTACAAAGTGCCTTTTGAGCTTGGCAGTGTATCACCTTCAACTTTAATAGCTTGTCCTAAAGCGCGACCAAATACTTTAAATAAACTTTCAACTTGGTGATGGCAATTACCCGTTGAAGTTGACAAATGTAAGGTGATTGCCATGGCATCGGCTAATGATCTAAAAAAATGCGGCACCATTTGTGTCGACATTTGTCCAACACGGCTATCGGTAAATTCAGCGTCAAATTCAAGCCAAGGTCGCCCTGATAAATCAATGCTACATTGTGCTTTACATTCATCCATAGGCAGTACAAAGCCAAAGCGCTTTATGCCGCGTTTATTACCAAGCGCCTGTTTTAATGCTTGCCCTAATGCTAGCGCGGTATCTTCAACACTATGGTGTTCATCAATGTGATAATCACCCTTAACACTACATTGCAAGCTAAAGCCTGCATGGGTTGCAATTTGATCAAGCATATGATCAAAAAAACCAAGCCCCGTATCAATAGTATTATTGCCGTTGCTGTCTAGATTGACTTGAATGCTAATATCAGTTTCTTTTGTTGTGCGCCTAACACTAGCTATGCGAGGTTGTTCAAGTTGTTCAATAATGTACGAGCTTATGTCTGACCAACTATTTTTCACTCTATCGTATTTAATTCCGGTTATTGCCATGTTTTCAGCAAGTTGAAGATCAGTTTCGCGATCTCCTATTACATAAGAGTGAGTAAAATTAATTTTACCTTGTTGTAAGTAGTCTTTAACTAGGCCTAAGTTAGGTTTTCTACAACTGCAGTTATCTTCAGCAAAATGGGGACAAAGTAACACATCGTCAAAAATAACGCCTTGAGATGAAAAAAGATCCATCATTTTATGATGAGGTAAATCAAAATCAGCTTGAGGGTAACTTGCTGTACCTAAGCCATCTTGATTGGACACCATAACCAAACGAAAACCTTTTGCTTGTAACTTTAATAACTCAGGGATCACTAAAGGCTCAAAAACAAGCTTTTCCAAGCTATCTACTTGTTTGTCTGTTATAGGTTCTTCAATTAACGTACCGTCACGGTCAATAAATAAAATATTTTGTGGGCTCATAGCGTGTTCTCTGTCGTTGAAAATAAGTGGCCGCTGATCATTTTTTGTAGCGATTTATCGAGTATTTTTTTCAGTAAAGCAAGTTCTCTTTCACTACCTATGCTAATGCGTAAACAGTGACTTAATTGGGCTTGTTTAGATTGATCTCGTATTAAAATTCCTTGAGATTTTAAGCTATTAAATAGCTTATCTTTGTATTGGCTTTTAAAGAGTACAAAATTAGCATCACTCTGAAATACCTGCTGACACCAAGGTTGTGCTTGTAACCAAGTCGTGAGTTTTTGACGAAGAATTCGTGTTTCTTGTACGCGTATTTGCATTTGCGCGATGCCTTTTTCTGATAATGCTTGGCTGGCTAATTCTGCAATAGGTGCCGCAATAGGGTAGGGAGCAATAACTTTACTTAATAAAGTTATCACCTCGCTACTCGCTAAGGTAAAACCGCAACGTAATCCTGCTAGCGCAAATGCTTTTGATAAGGTACGTAAAATAATAAGGTTGTCATAGTGTAAAAGCCATGAACTTACTGAATTTTCAGGACAAAACTCAATATAGGCCTCGTCAACTACAACCATTGCAGAGTCTTTAAATAAATCAAGCACTTGGCGAATTTGAGCGGCTTTTAGTAAGCTACCTGTTGGGTTGTTTGGCGAACATAAAAAGACCACCTTCACTTTACCTACTTGAGCGGCTAAGGCATTAATGTCTAAATCAATATCAGTGTTTGGGTTAATAATAAGTGGTACTTCAATGATGCCTGCACCATGATTTTCAGCACTGATAGCATACATACCATAAGTGGGCGGACAAATTAAAATATTGTCTTGATAAGCCTTACAAAAAGTACGAATAATGAGTTCTATACCTTCGTCGGCTCCTCGGGTTGCTAAAATATTTTCCTTTGCTAATTGGCTGTAATTGCTGTAAGCCGTTAGTAAGTTATCAGGCTGAAAATCAGGGTAGCGATTTAAGCAATCACTGCTTAGTTGGTAAATGCCGGGGCCTGAGGCTTCATTGGCATTTAACCAAATTTTTTGTATGGCCTCTTGGTTAGCATTATTGCTTGAAAATAACCGCCTTGCTGATTGATAGGGTGTCATAGTAACAATTTCTTGGCGTGCTAATTTTTTAGCTAGGCTCATCACTTTTCTCCTGCGGCTTTTTCACTGTTTAATGATGTATTTTCACGGCTATTTTCTGCTAAACGAATAGTGACCGCACGTTGATGAGCATCTAATCCTTCAGCATTGGTTAATTCAATAATGCATTCAGCAAGGCTGGCTAAGCCATCACGCGTTAACTCTTGTACGGTATAACGACGAGAAAAGTCGGCAAGCGATAAGCTGCTGATCACTTTTGAATAACCATAGGTTGGTAAAACATGATTAGTGCCACTGGCGTAATCTCCTGCTGATTCAGGGGTATATTTGCCCACAAAAATAGAGCCTGCATTTCTCAATTTATTTAACAGTGTATTCGGCTGTTGTGTTTGAACAATTAAATGCTCAGGACCATAGTGATTCGAAATTGCAATAGCTTGTTCAAGATCTTGCGTTAAAATGAGACGACTTTGCTTTAGCGCT
>WFQC01000059.1 GCA_015487235.1 Alteromonadaceae bacterium | reverse complement strand
GTTGAGCGAGTTGTTTTTTGGCTTCTGTTACATAACGATTACCCGGGCCAAAAACTTTGTTCACAGCACTAATGGTTTCTGTACCATAGGCAAGCGCAGCAATCGCTTGTGCACCACCTACGGTATAAATTTCTTTTATATTGCATAAATCAGCAGCCACTAAAATTTCATTGGCTAGTTGTCCTTGCTTGTCAGGTGGGCAAACTAGAACAACACGCGGGCATTTGGCTAATTGAGCGGGAACACCTAACATAAGTACTGTTGAAGGCAATGGCGCGCTACCTGCAGGAATATATAAGCCAACACTTTCAATGGCTTCTGTTTTTAAAGTACAAGTAACTCCTGTTCGGGTTTCTACGGTAATATCTTGTGGGATCTGTGCTTGATGAAAACTTTTTATTTGTTGATAGGCTGTTTTTATCGCTGATAAACGTTTTGCACTGATCGCTTGTTTAGCCGCCTTTAGTTGTGCATTGCTTACTTTTAGCTGTGTTAACTTTATGCCATCAAACTTTTCAGTAAAATCGAGCAATGCTTTGTCACCTTTTGATTTTACTTGCGCCAAAATATTATTTACTTGTGTTGATAACAAAGCATTATTCGCAATCGCTGGGCGCTCAAGTACATTTTTTTGTTCTTGAGTTGAAAGGTTTTGCCAGTTAATTATTTGTGTATTCATGATCACTTATTTTCTTTTCAAAAAATTAAAGGGTTTTTTCAATTGGCATTACCAATATTGAATTACAGCCAAGTGCTTTTAAGCTTTCCATGGTTTCCCAAAAGAAAGTTTCGGTAGCAACAACGTGCACGGCAACTAAATCATCGCGCCCTGCTAAGGGTAAAATTGTTGGTGTTTCTTTACCGGGCATTAAGCTGCTCACTTCAGCTATTTTGTCTTTAGGAGCATGCAACATAATGTATTTGCTTTCTTTGGCTTTCATAACCCCTTGAATACGCGGTAAAAGTGTATCAAGTGTTTTTTGTTTTTCGGGGCACAATGGGGTGGCGGTTTGAATAAGCGAGGCTTTTGACTTAAAGATAACCTCAACTTCTTTTAATCCGTTAGCTTCAAGTGTTGCCCCCGTTGAGACTAAATCGCAAATACCGTCGGCTAAACCCACTCGTGGTGCAACTTCAACCGATCCTTTAAGCATACAAAACTCAACGGTAATGCCGTTTTCTCGTGCATAACGTTGTAGTAATTGCGGATAAGTGGTGGCGAAACGTAAACCATCTAAACTCTTGATACCGCGATAGTTAAATTCTTCAGGCATGGCAAGTGATAAACGACAACCTCCAAAATTTAAGCTTGTTGTGCGTACATAATCTGCATTTATATTCATCATTTGGCGCTCAAGTGCGGTTTCTTCTAAGGTGTTGTCACCCACAATACCTAAGTCGCAAACACCGTCCATAACTAAACCGGGAATGTCACTACTACGTACACGCATGATATCAATAGGCATATTACTAACATGAGCAAGTAGGCGGCGATCGGTAAGGTTAATTTTCAGGCCGCAGCGTTTAAGTAAGTTTTGGGTATCGTCACTTAAACGACCTGATTTTTGCATGGCTATGCGTAAACGTGTTGTACTTGTCATTTTGATGGTCCTAATAATAATTACTTGCTATTAAATATAGTGCTAAAACGTAAAAAACCCCGAGAGAGTTGGACTCTTTCGGGGTTTTCAGAAAATTTTTATTTATTTCATCTGCCACTGAAAGGTCCATAGCCTCTCAGTGAATAAACCTGAGTGGCTAATCCATATGATGGTGGTGATGATGGATAGTACAAAGGTTTATATTCATAATTTGGTTCGCTTTCGGTTTTTATATCAGTTTAATTAATCTAATGTAAAACTATTGTAAATGAGTAAACTGCTTAATAGCTTATTGGCTTACTCACTCAGTCTATTCATAAGTTTTATTCTAAAACAGTGCTAACACTAAGGGGTTATTAAGCGAATAGCAAGCACAAATTTAAAAATTATTATGCTTTAATCTTATAATTTATAATTCAAAAAAAGTGAATAATTATATAAAACATCTTATTTTGTTTGTTTTTTGAACAAATTAAAGAATAATAGGTCTATTCCGATACAGAGATATTGTTTTATTTTAGAAGGCATTAACTTTTTGAGTTTAAATTTATTCAAGCTAGAAAGTTTTATTGCTAGTTATGCCTTTGGCATCAACTTTATTCACTAAGTGATTTATTTATGGATATTTTTACAACGCAGTTAACACGAGTCGTGCCTGTGACAATTCAGCCAGAGAAGTTGAAAGTAAAAGCTTTGCTTAAAGGAGAGCCTTTAGGTGAGCTAAAAGAAGATATGAAGGAACTTACAGCCAGCGATTACGCATTTTATCATAATGCAAGTCAAAAGCAGCAAGAGCAGCATAATTCGCCTGATCAGCAAGCTAAAAAAAATACTGGAGCAGATGAAGACGAAAATGCCGAACAAACGCTAGTTGAGTCAACAGAAATAACACAAGCTTACGATAGAAAAACGCTAACACATCACAAAGCACTTGCTGAAGATAAGTTGTCAGACACAGCAGCAAAAGAAAAACCTAAACATTTAGATCTTTTTGTTTAGTTGAGCTGACTTGAGTGGCATAATTGCTGGCAATCTTTAGTTTGTTGCCCCTACCTTTTATTATTAATGAATTCATTAAAGCACTTTTTTTCAGCTAAGGGCGCCTTAGCTGGTATTATTTCAGGCTATTTTCCCCGCCAAGCACAGCTTGATATGGCAACTGAGGTTACTGAGGCGATTGAGCAGCAAACGAGCTTAATTGTTGAAGCGGGCACAGGAACAGGTAAAACTTTTGCTTATTTAGCGCCTGCTGTGTTGGCAGTTGAAAATAGCAGTAACCACAGTGAACACAACCAAGAAAATAAGAAAAAAGTTATTGTGTCAACGGGCACTAAAAACCTACAAGAACAGCTATTTTACAAAGACTTACCTATAATTCGTCAAGCGTTTGCTAGTAATTTACAGGTGGCGTTACTTAAAGGACGAGCTAACTATTTGTGCCAATACCGCCTTGAATTGTATCAGCAAACGCGAGGGCAACTTGATGCTCAAAGCTTAACAGATTTGGTCAAGGTCAAAAAATGGTCAACCGCTACGCACACAGGTGATATGGGCGAGTTAGTTGACCTTGCTGAAGATTCCAGTATATATCCTTTTATTACTTCGACAGTTGATAATTGTCTTGCGAAAGATTGCCCTCATCTTGATGGTTGTTATTTAGTTAAAGCGCGCAAAAAAGCAATAGAAGCAGATCTGGTTGTTATTAATCATCATTTGTTTTTTGCTGATATGGCACTAAAAGATACGGGTTTTGGAGAGCTTATTCCGCAAGCTGATGTTATTATTTTTGACGAAGCTCATCAGTTACCTGATATTGCAAATGAATATTTCGGCGAAGCTTTTTCAACAAGGCAAATTGTTGAACTATGTCATGATGTACAGCAGGTTTATCGTACTGAACTAACCGATGTAAAACAGCTAGGTAAGGCGGCAGATAAATTACTGCAAACATCGCAAGAATTTCGGTTATTGTTTCCTTATGATCCTGAACGTGGCAATTGGCGAGATAAACTAAAACAAGCGCGTTTTGCCCAAGCGTTTGCTGATTTACAGGTAGACTTAGACTTTTTATATCAAGTGATTAAATTATCAGTTTCTCGTCATGAAACTATTGATAATTGTTTTGAGCGAGCAGTCAATTTGCTGGCGAAATACGAAATAATGAGCAAAGTTGATGATTTTGGCGTTAGCTTTTGGTATGAAACCACACCACGGCATGTTGTATTACACCAAACCCCCTTAACCATTGCTGACAAATTTAGTGAAGCTATAACACAGGCCAATGCTGGTTGGATTTTTACCTCGGCTACTTTATCTGTTGATGGTGGTTTTGAACACTTTTCTCGACAATTAGGCCTTAGCCAAGCTAAACAATTACTGCTTGAAAGCCCATTCGATTATCAGCAACAGTCACAACTACTTGTGCCGCGCTATTTACCACCAGCCAACGATTATCAACGTGCCCATGCGTTAGTTGATTTAGCCAAACCACTCATAGAAGCCAGCAGTGGCGCTTGTTTTTTATTGTTTACTAGCTATCGAGTTATGAACCAAGTGGCTAATTTACTCGCCGAGCAAATTAGCAATCCTTTATTAGTACAAGGGCACATGGGTAAGCGTAAATTACTTGCAGAATTTGTTGACCAAAAACAAGCCGTTTTACTCGCAACGGCGAGTTTTTGGGAAGGTGTTGATGTTAGAGGTGATAAACTGACTTGTGTTATTATTGACAAGTTACCTTTTGCATCACCAGATGACCCTTTATTGCAAGCACGCTGTGAAGACGTAAAACGCCAAGGTGGTGATGCTTTTCAGCAAGTACAATTACCCCAAGCGGTGATCGCCTTAAAGCAAGGTGTAGGACGGCTTATTCGTGATGTAAATGATCAAGGTGTAATGGTTATTTGTGATGATAGGTTGGTTAATCGCCCTTACGGACAAGTTTTTTTAAAAAGTTTACCTAGTATGAAACGAACGCGAGATTTAGAGACTTCAGTGTCATTTTTACAAAATATTACTTGCGCTAGTCAAAATACATAGGACAATAATCACAGTCGCATATTAAGAGAAAATTACGTGAATTTATTAGCAATAGATGCATCAACAGAAGCCTGTTCAGTGGCTTTACTTTTTAATGAGCAATGTTTCCAACGTTTTGAATTATGCCCTCAATCGCACAGCTTATTATTACTTCCTATGGTTGATGAAGTATTAAAAGAGGCTAATTGTCAATTAACGCAGCTTGATGGTTTGGTTTTTGGTCAAGGGCCAGGTAGTTTTACAGGGGTGCGTATAGGGATCGGTGTTGCTCAAGGGCTTGCCTTTGCCGCGAATTTACCTATGGTTGGGGTGTCAACGTTGCAAACGATGGCGCAAATGGCTTATCAGCAGCAGCAAAAAACACAGGTTATCGCCGCAATAGATGCGCGTATGAGTGAAGTCTATAATGGTTATTATCAGCTTGATAATCAAGGTATTATGCAAGCCGTCATCGATGAATCTGTATTGCCACCAGCACAGTTAAAAGAACATATTGCTATGCAGACAAGTAATATGAAAACTATATATGGTGTAGGTACAGGTTGGCAAGCCTATTCAAGCGCGTTAGCAATGATTATTGATAACCAAGACAATATTGATATTTTATACCCTCATGCCGTTGCGATGCTAACGTTAGCTAAGCATAAGTTTATAAAAGGAGAGACCGTTATGGCTGAAAATGCACAACCTGTTTATGTACGCGATACCGTATCATGGAAAAAGTTACCCGGTAGAGAATAAATGCTTTTGATTTGGTCAGTGAAAATAGACTTAATAGCCCCTTTTTGCTAGATTAATAATTATGCAAGTTAATAACAGTAATAATTTTGCTCAGTTGGGCATTAATAATGTTAACAAAAGCACTGCTAATACAAGTGTTCAATCGCGCGATCGTGTGCGATCAGCTGATGATGCAACACAAAATAGTGGTGCTAAAAAAACAACGGTTGAGCGTTTAGCGGTTAGTGAACAAGCCATTACCCTTTTTGAGCAACAATCAGCCAGTAATAAACAATTTGTTAGCCGTAATACGGCAAGTTTAGATCAACCCTCTCCACAAAATTTAACGGCGGTAAATACTTACCAAACGGTGAATAATTTAGCGCAACGTGAAAGCATTCAATCAATGTTGGGTGTCGATTTATATGCTTAAGCTTATATGATAGATCGTGCATCACCATTAAAGTCATCACCCTCGTTTTTTAAAAAATATCAGTTTTGGTTATTTTTACTTTTAGCGGTAGTGCTGCGGCAATTACCGTTTATTTCAATTCCTTTTAATTGGTTAGAGAGTTATTTTCATGAAATAAGTCATGGTATTGCTGCACTTGTTTCAGGTGGTGAAATACTTCGTATTCAATTATTTACCAATGGTGCAGGCTTATGTACAACACGGGGTGGTAGCGCATTTCTCGTAAGTTTCTTTGGCTATGCTGGTGCTGTTATTTGGGGAACTCTAATTTATTTATCAGCCAGTTATCATCAACGACTTGCACAAGCCTTTACCGCTTTTATTATTATTTTACTTAGTTTAACGTTGATACTGTGGGCAAGAGACTTTTTAACACTATTTATTTGTATTATTTTAATCTTATTATTTTTATTCTCATTGAAAATGCATAATATTAAACAAGTACAATGGTTTTTACAGTTAACAGGCATGACTGTACTGTTAAATAGTTTACATAGCCCATTATATTTACTTGATGGAAGATCATTAGGCGACGGGGCGACATTAGCCAACTTAACTTTGATCCCTGAAATTATTTGGGTGTTAATTTGGTCTGTTATGGGCTTAGTAGCTCTCTTTTTATTAGCGAGAAAAACATGAATAAAAAATACTTTTTGGTTATGCTTTTAACCACTTTAGTGCTAGGTGGGTGTGCCAATATCCCTGAAAAAATAGCCGTACCAGATTCAGAAATATTAATTGATTTTGCCGCAGTTAAAACAGAACCTGATGCTAATGTAGGCTTTAAAGCACGTTGGGGTGGGGTGATAGCTAAAATAGAAAATCAACCTGAGCGTACTATGGTAGAGGTAGTGCATTTTAAACTTAACCGCTCGAAAAGACCTGTTATTAGCGATGAAACGCAAGGGCGATTTCGCTTTTACTACCAAGGTATGCTTGATCCGATTATTTATGAAAAAGGTAAGAGTATTACCGTAGTCGGCACCATTGAAAAATCTGAAGAAGGTAAAATAGGTGAACAAAAGTATCTGTACCCAGTATTAAAAGCTGAAGGTGTGCATTTATGGAAAAAAGTACAAAAACTTGATGTAAGAGTAACGCATGACCCGCTTTGGTATGATCCTTTTTATTATGGCTATGGTTACCCATATCATAACCGTTCAGTGATTATTCAACGTTCGGGTAAAAACAGTAATACTGCGGTAAAATCGGGCAAGAGTAAAACAAAATAGAGTCCTTATATGCGTTATTGCTCACCCGCTAATATTGATTACCAACTGCCTCAGTTAACGCTGAGCGGTTTAACTAACACGCAAGAAATTAATAGCCAACCTTTATTATGTTTACATGGTTGGCTAGATAATGCGGCAAGTTTCTTACCTTTATTTCCTTATTTACAAGCCAATAATGTTGTAGCTATCGATTTAGCTGGGCATGGTTTATCAAGTCATCGTGATCTTGGTGCCCATTATCACTTTATTGACTATGTTTATGATCTATTAGAATTATTTGAATTAAACCATTGGCAAAATATCGCTATTGTTGGGCATTCAATGGGAGGCATGATAGCGACTGCTTTTGCTGCCGCTTTTCCTGAAAAAGTCTCATCGTTAACTTTAATCGACTCAATTGGTTTTGTTACGGAACCGGCACAAAAAACAACGGCTAACCTGCGTTCAGGTATGTTGAGTCGCTTTAAAGGGTTATCAAAACAAAAAAGTGTTCATCATTCACTTGAGTCGGCAATAGAAGCAAGAATGAATGTTTCTGATCTTGCTTATGAGCAAGCAAAATTATTGGTTGAACGTGGTATTAAATTAACGGAAAAAGGCTATATTTGGCGTAGTGATAGTCGTTTAAGAACTAAGTCACCTTTGAAATTATCAACCGAACAAGCTAAGCAATTAATTCGTGATTTAACTATACCCGTACAGTTGATCTGTGGTGATAGCGGTTTGCTTATGGTGAAAGAAGGTATCAAAGCCTACAAAGACTGTTTTAATGAGCTTAATATTTATTCACTTGATGGTGGGCATCATGTGCATATGGAGCAGCCCGAGAAAGTAGCTAAGCTGATAAAAAGTTTTATATGATTTGTTTATAAAATGAATAATTATTTGATCAAATCGCTATAGTTATGTTTTTTTAAGGGCAAAATTATATTTTTACTAGGATTTTAATTAAATTTATGAAATGATGCTTTGCTTTTGAGTAAATGCTCAAAACGATTGTTTTAATTCTAAGGCGATATTTATGTCATTTTAGAGTAAGCTTCAACATTAACAAAGACTAAAAACTTAGTTCAGATACAATATCATTAATAACTAAAATTTGAACTAAAGCACCTTTTATATTGAGGAGAGAGATAGTGGAAAAGATCTGGCTTGAGAAAAGTTACCCACCCGGAGTTCCATTTGAAATTGACCCTGATAAATATGCATCATTGGGTGAGATGTTTACAAAGTATGTTGGTATTTATGCCGATAGAACTGCATTTATTAATATGGGTGCGGAAATTACTTATAGAGAGTTAGAGCATCAAGCCAAAGCCTTTGCTGCTTACCTTCAACAAGAGCTTGGCCTTAAAAAAGGTGATAGTTTCGCCATAATGGTGCCTAATACGTTGCAGTATCCTATTGCATTATTTGGAGCATTACTCGCTGGCTTAACTGTTGTTAATGTGAATCCTCTCTATACCGCAAGAGAGTTAGAGCATCAGTTAAAAGATTCCAATACAAAAGCTATTCTAATTATTGAAAATTTTGCCAATACGTTAGAACAAGTCATTGATAAAACCAATGTAGAACACGTTATTTTAACCTCTTTAGGTGATCGCTTAGGTACCATAAAAGGTAGTTTGGTTAATT
Source organism: Alteromonadaceae bacterium (assembly GCA_015487235.1). Taxonomy (GTDB): domain Bacteria; phylum Pseudomonadota; class Gammaproteobacteria; order Enterobacterales; family Alteromonadaceae. The sequence continues at coordinate 5,594 of WFQC01000059.1, read as the reverse complement.
TTGTTGTTAAGTACATCAAAAAAATGGTACCAACTTTTAAATTACCTAATGCTATTCGTTTTAATACGGTTGTAAGTAAAGGGAAATCTTTACCTTTTACACCGGTACTTGTTAGCGGAGATGATTTAGCCTTTTTACAATATACCGGTGGTACAACGGGTGTTTCAAAAGGAGCCATGTTAACTCATCGCAATATGGTCGCTAATTTAGAACAAGCCAAAGCGTCTATTAAGCCACTATTAGAAGAAGGCAAAGAGCTTATTGTGACTGCCTTGCCGCTTTATCATATTTTTGCTTTAACAGCTAACTGTCTTACGTTTGTTACCTTAGGAGGTTCAAATTTACTTATTACGAACCCTCGTGATATGCCTAACTTTGTTAAAGAGCTGTCTAAATACCCATTTACCGCAATTACTGGGGTCAATACCTTATTTAATGGTTTACTAAATACTCCAGGGTTTAAAGATTTAGACTTTAGCCAACTAAAAATGTCTTTAGGTGGTGGTATGGCTGTACAACGCCCAGTAGCAGAGCGTTGGCAACAAGTCACTAAGACTCGCTTACTTGAAGGCTATGGCTTAACAGAATGTTCACCTATGGTTACGTTAAGCCCATATAATCTAAAAGAGTACGACGGCACTATTGGTGTTCCTGCGCCTTCAACTGATATTCAAATTAGGGATGAAGAAGGCAAAGAAGTGGCTGTTGGTGAAGCAGGTGAAATGTGGGTGAAAGGGCCTCAAGTAATGAAAGGTTATTATAATCGCCCCGAAGCAACCGCTGAAGTACTCAAAGAGGGATGGCTAGCAACGGGTGATATTGCTTGCATGAATGATAAAGGCTTTTTCAGTATTGTTGATCGTAAGAAAGACATGATTATAGTTTCAGGCTTTAATGTTTTTCCTAATGAGATCGAAGAAGTGATCATGATGCATGAAGGAGTACTTGAAGCAGCCGCTATTGGTGTTCCTCATGACGTTAGTGGTGAAATAGTCAAAGTGTTTATTGTGAAAAAAGATCCAAACCTTGATGAAAATGCCATTATAACGCATTGTCGCGAAAACTTAACAAGCTATAAAGTACCGAAGTTAGTAGAGTTTAGAGATGAACTTCCTAAAACTAATGTCGGTAAAATTTTACGTCGTGAATTAAGATAATATCATATAGCGTATAAATTTTAGTGGTATTTAATCAATGATAAAGGGCAGAATTTCTGCCCTTTTTTATGAGGAGGAGGATATTTCGTGAAATTATATCCTGCTTTAATCGATGTTGTTATTGTGCGTGAAGTACTTGACCGTTAACATTAAAACTATCATCCGACATTAAATAGACATATAAAGGCATAATATCTTCAGGCGTTGGTAAGTTTTCAGCTTTTTCGCCTGGAAAAGCTGTTGCGCGCATTTTAGTTCTTGTTGCGCCCGGGTTTATCGCATTGCAACGTAAGTTTGATTCATCATATTCATCAGCAATTACTTGCATTAAGCCTTCTGTTGCAAATTTAGATACACTGTATGGCCCCCAAAAAGCGCGCCCTTTATGCCCTACACCAGAAGTTGTAAATACAAGCGAGGCATTTTGTGCTTTTTGCATCGCTGGTATTAAGGCTTGTGCAAGTAAAAATTGAGCATTAACATTTACTTGCATTACTTCATTCCATGTTTTTTCTTGAATATGAGTAAAAGGGCTCAATTCGCCCAAAATGGAAGCATTTAGCAGAGCACCATCTAATGAACCTATTTGGCTTTCAATTGTTGCCACCATATCAAGATAGTTTTGCTTTGTAGCCCCTTGCATATCAAGTGGTACTATGGCGGGTTCTGCGCCACCTTGAGTAACTATTTCATCATACACTGCTTCTAATTTTTTAACTGTTTTACCGAGCAAAATAATTGTTGCACCAAGCTGAGCATAAGTTAATGCGGCTTGGCGACCAATACCATCACCAGCGCCGGTAATTAAGATTGTTTTATTTTCCAGACATTTTTCTTTGATTTGATACGCAAACATAGTGTGATTATTCTAGTGAAATTTTCACTAATTTTACCTTTCATACAGAGTAGTGACGAGAAAAATTATTTAAATTTTGAAAAAAAAGTAGAAAATTAGCCCTAAATAGCAAAAATCGCTAGCACTCAAGTAAATCTTAGGTTAACTTTAACTGGTCTAACTTGTTTAGTTAAGTTCATAAAAAGCACTTTTCTAGTAACTTTTCTTGATGAACTTGCTATTATTAAAACGAAAATAAAATCAGTTAGTATAAGAAAAATAATCTAATTGATGTAGAAACTAGTTATATCAAACCATTTTGTGGGGTTGGTATTGTTTGGGGAGAGATAATGAAAAAGCTAGTAATTAGTCTTGCTATAGCCGCAGCACTTGGATTAAGCGGTTGTGGTGGCGAAACGATTAAAGATGTTGAACAAAGTGTTGAACAAAACAATTCGGGTGTGGTGCCTTATGCTCGTGTTGTATTTGACCCTTCTAATGGAAAGTTATCAGTACCTAATGATTTGTTATTTTCAGGAACGGTTGATGGCACTTTAAATATGCCAGTTGAAGACGGTGCTGATGGTAGCGATCCTACTTTTGCTTTAAGCGCGCTTGATGGTTGGTCAACGGTTAACCCTTTTGTACTTAATATTGATTTTCCTAGTGATACTGGCTTAGATGCTAATAGTGTTTTTAATCCTGCCTCGGTGCGAATTTTTGAAACCGTCATGGGAGGAGATAGAACTGATTCAGACTGTACTGATGTACCGCGAGGTATTGCATGTAAAAATGTAGGTGAGTTAACTTTTGGTGTTGATTTTATTGCTAAAGCGGTTGGTAATAGTATTGCCATTGTTCCCCTTAAACCACTAAAACCTAAAACGACTTATATTTTAGCATTAACTAATAATATTCAAGATAGCCAAGGTACTGCTATTGCAGGTTCTTCTACCTATGAATTAGTACGCCAAGATATTAATGAGAAACCTCTAGGCAATGAAGCGCAATTAGGTTTGCAGGCTGTGGTAAATAGCTATGAAGATATTGCTATTGCTGGTGGGGTTGATGGCGAATCAATTGTTTATACTATGGCTATGACTACACAGTCTACCAGTGATGTTTTTAATAGCGTTAAAGGATTAATGGCACAAAATGTACCTGCTATGTACGCTGCTGCCTTACAAGGTAATCCAACAATTACTATGCAAGATACTGGTATGTCGGTTGCTGACGTTTTAGTGGCTTCGGGTGTATTACCACCAGATTCCGCATCATTACCATTGTTTTCAACAGCAAACTTTATGCAAGGTTCTATTACCTTACCCTATTATTTAGGGGTGCCTACTGAAGGTAACCCTATGGCACCGGTGAATGATTGGTGGAAAGGATTATGTGATTCTGGCGCTATGCTAGCAGGGTTAGCCGCAACGAATCCCGCTGCGATTCCTGCAGAACCAGTGAGTGAAACAGATGGTACTTGTATGGCTATTTCACAAGCTGCTGGTTTACCTGCACCTGGTTTACGAGATTTAGGTATTGATAGTGAACGTAACCTAACTAAATTTAGCCCTGTACCTAAGGCTAATGCAATGATGGACTTAACTGTTCAAATGACAACGCCAGATATCAATGTTGTTAATGCTGTGCGTGCTGGTTTAGGTTTACCGTCAATGAGTATGCCTGAAAATGGCTGGCCTGTTGCTATTTTACAACATGGTATTACCTCGAAAAAAGAAGATATGCTGTCATTAACGGGTATTTTATCTTTATACGGTATTGCAACTGTTGCAATTGATCACCCATTGCATGGTAGTCGAGGCTTTGATCTTAATGGTGATGGTATTGATGAAATTAATGCCTCAACAGTATCAGCAACTCACTATATGAATTTAGCGAGCTTGCTAACTACGCGTGATAATATGCGCCAATCAACTGTAGATATGTTAGGGCTACGTTTAGGCTTGAATTTCTTAGGTGGTGTTGATGTTAATGGCGATCCTATTAATATTGATACCTCAAAAGTACACTTTTTAGGTCACTCGCTTGGTGCTATAACGGGTATCAACTTTGTTAATTTAGCCAATACACCGCTTGATCCTGCCGTTGATGGTATGTTTAAAGTTGCCACGAATACACAGGCTATGCCTGGTGTAATGGTTGCAACTTTCTTACTTGAGTCAGGTGCTTTTGGTGATGTGATTAAGTCAAGTTTAACTTATGCACAATCTACAGACTTCCAAGGCTATGTTGCTCAAGTTCATCAAAGTGAAGTACCACCAAGTGAAGCTGAAATGGTTGGTTACTATCGTGACTTTTATGCGATGCTAACACCAGAGCAACAAGCGGACTTAAATGCTGTATTTTCTAAGTTCACTTTTGCAGCACAAACAGTAACTGATGCTGGCGACCCTGTTAACTACGCCATGGGTATGGCTTCTACACAAACACCAACGCACTTAATTGAAGTGGTAGGTAATGGTAGTGATAATTTAAGTGACCAAGTTATTCCTAATTTAGTCACTACGTCACCTTTATCAGGTACTGAAGCGGCTATTGGTTTACTTGGCTTACCAGGTATTTCAGAAACGACTCAAGATAGTGAAATGCCTGTTTCTGGAGCGGTTCGCTTTATGTATGGTCATCACAGTTCAATTTTGACACCAGCACCTCGTGCAGAAGCAGCTGATGCCGTAATGACAGGTAGAGCAACACAAGAAATGCAAAGTCAAGTGGCTAACTTCTTTAGCACTGAAGGACATTTGATTTCAGTACAAGATGCTGAAGTTGTTAAATAGTACGAAGTAACGAAGAGAAAGCCCTCATTATTGAGGGCTTTTTTTATGGCAGTAAAAAATTTAAACAAAGCTTGTTGAGGAATTTGTAGTATGAACTGTTTAAAGAATAGACTTATTTTGTAAAGATGTTAGCTATTTTTATTAATAGGTATTAGATTAGGTGAGTTGGCTTTAAATAAAACTTAAAAGGTCAAGTCGCCACAATAAATATAAAAAATAATAAGTGAAGGAATATGAAATGAAGTTTAATAAAACCATTCTGTTATTAGCCGTTATGGGGTTAAGTGCTTGTAATAACAATGATGATGAAGTAACTACGGTTACACCACCGCCACCACCACCTGTTGAAGCTTCACCTCAGCTTGTTGCTTTTGATCCTGATGATAATTTAACCGCAGAAATAACCTGGACAACCTATGGTGTGCCACATATTACCGCTGATAATCTAGAGAGTTTAGCGTTTGGCTCTGGTTATGCTTATGCACAAGATAATTTATGTATTCTTGCTGATCAAATAATCAAAGTTAGAAGTGAGCGTTCAAAATATTTTGGTCCAGACAGGGTTGCAGGTAGTGGAGATTCAGCCAATATTATTTCAGATTTTGGTTATCATGCTTTAGGTGTGATGAAATCAGCAGAAACGCTTTATCCGAGTATGTCTGAAAACTCACGCGCCTTAATAGAAGGTTATGTTGCGGGTTATAATAAATATTTAGCAGATACAGGCGTTGAAAATTTAGCACCTGAATGTGCAGGGCAGCCTTGGGTTAATCCTATTGAACCTCAAGAATTAGTTGCTTTTAT
>WFQC01000058.1 GCA_015487235.1 Alteromonadaceae bacterium | reverse complement strand
TAAAAAAAGCTTTCGTAGAACAAGATAAACGTTTGCATGATGTGTTATTAAACATAAAGCCTGACGCTGATGTACTACTCAACCAACTAACACGTCATAGCGCGCGTATTGGCGCTGAAATCATCGAACTAATGCGCTTTGAACGTTTACCACTAACCGAGCCATTATTTGACCTTGCTTATACCATTGACTATAAAAAAATGCATCCTATTGCACAAATTGTCACTAAAGCCCAAGGCTATATTGCTTTTCGAAACTTAGCGAAAGAAAGTTTAATTAATGCCAATGAAGCAAAACTTTTACTCGCTGCCGTCAAGTTAATACCCGAAGAAATTGCACTACTGAAAAAAAGCGATATTGACCACCTCAAATTGAAATTTGCTTAAAAAATTTCTGCTTAAATATGAAACAAGCCATTTTTGACTAAAATATTAGTTCAACCTAATAATTCTTTAGCGCTAAAAAAATATCAGCTTCTTAATATAAAAAATAGTTATGCAGCATATCTGAATAAAATTAGAAAAACCTTATTTTTCAAGCCCTACAGACAAGTGTAGACAAGACAATAGTAATTTTTTCAGGCATAATGTGCGTCTATTTTTAAATCAATTACAATCGGTTTAGCCCATTGTTCTGCGGATATTTACTTTAGAAACTCACTAGTAATACCGCCTATAGACACAGAGGATATAAACAATGTCAGATAAAATTTCAGTAACACGCGATCTATTCGATGAAGTCATGGTGCCAAACTATTCACCTTCAGCGGTTATTCCAGTTCGCGGTCAAGGCTCTCGTGTATGGGATCAACATGATAACGAATATATTGATTTTGCCGGCGGTATTGCCGTTAACTGCCTAGGCCACTGCCACCCCAATTTAGTTAAGGCACTAAAAGAGCAAGGTGAAAAAATCTGGCATTTATCCAATGTAATGACCAATGAACCAGCACTGCGTCTTGCCAAAAAGTTGGTTGATAACACCTTTGCGGAAAAAGTTTATTTTGCTAACTCAGGCGGTGAAGCAAATGAAGCTGCATTTAAATTAGCTCGTCGCTGGGCTCTTGATGTTCATGGAGAGGAAAAAACTCAAATCATTTCCTTTAAACAAGCTTTCCATGGCCGTACTTTTTTTACTGTTACCGTCGGTGGGCAACCTGCGTACTCTGATGGTTTTGGCCCTAAACCAGGTGATATTGTTCACGCTGAGTATAACAATTTAGACAGTGTTAAAGCCTTAATTTCTGAAAAAACCTGTGCGGTGATCATGGAGCCTTTACAAGGCGAGGGCGGTATTATTGCGCCAACAACTGAATTTGTAAAAGGGGTTCGCGAACTTTGTGATCAGTTTAATGCCTTATTAGTTTTTGATGAAGTGCAAACCGGTGTAGGCCGTTTAGGTGCTTTATATGCCTATATGGATTTAGGTGTAACACCTGATATTTTAACAACAGCAAAAGCATTAGGTGGTGGTTTCCCTATCGGTGCAATGTTAACGACAACCGCCATTGCTAAACATTTAAAAATTGGTACCCATGGCAGTACGTACGGTGGTAACCCATTAGCTTGTGCCGTTGGTGAAGCCGCTTTTGATACGGTCAACGATGAAAAATTATTAGCTGGTGTCAAAGCTAAAGAAGCTTTATATCGTGAAGGCCTAACGGCAATTAACGACAAATATAAGGTATTTAGTGAAATTCGCGGCAAAGGCTTATTACTTGGTGCAGTGCTAACAGAGCAATATCAAGGTCAAGCTAAAGCCTTTTTAAATGCAGCAATGGATGAAGGTCTAATGGTATTAGTTGCTGGTGCCAATATTGTGCGCTTTGCACCAAGCTTAATTATACCTGATGAAGATATCCAAGCAGGTTTAGCGCGCTTTGAAAAAGCTGTCGCCAAAATGGTTAACGCATAAATTTATGCGCAAAATACGCACCTACATCAAACGTGTAGGTGCGAATGATTCGCGTTAAAACTGCAAACGACCCAGTCGCTCCTACACAGCAATAAAATTTGTAGGTTTGAGTTAGTTACGCAACTTATTCGAGAACAACTTATGATTATAATACGCCCTATTCAACAAAGTGATTACGATGCTTTACATCGTATGGCTATTGAATCAGGACACGGTTTCACCTCTTTACCGGTCAACGAAGAATTACTCAATAAGCGAATTTTACACTCAGAAGCCTCTTTTAAAAAAACCGTCACCCAAGCCGGTAACGAAGGTTATTTGTTTGTCATGGAAGATACCGAAACTGGTGCCGTTGTAGGTACAAGCGGTATTGAAGCAGCAGTTGGTTTAGAAGATGCTTTTTATCATTACCATTTAGGTAAGGTAGTTCATAATTCTCGTGAATTAAACATTTATAATACCGTAGAAACCTTGTCTTTGTGCAATGACTATACCGGTGCTACAGAAATATGTACGCTATTTTTAGGTGAGAGCCACCGTAAAAACGGCAATGGCCGCTTTTTATCACGTTTTCGCTTTTTATTTATTGCAGAACACAGCGAACGCTTTGCAGAAACCATTATTGCAGAAATGCGTGGAGTGTCTGATGAAGAAGGACGCTCACCATTTTGGGCTTGGTTAGAAGAGCATTTTTTTGGCATTGATTTTCCAACAGCAGACTACCTAACAGGTATCGGCAAAAAGGTCTTCATCGCTGAACTCATGCCTAAGTATCCTATTTACGTTAATTTACTCAGTAAAGAAGCACAACAAGTGATCAACAAAGTACACACTAATACTGTGCCCGCATTACGCTTACTCGAAGCAGAAGGTTTTAGCCGTCGTGGTTATGTTGACATTTTTGATGCGGGTCCCACTGTTGAAGTAGAGAAAAGTGCGATAAAAACTATTCAGCAAAGTAAAAAATGCCAAGTAATTATTGGTGATGTAAGCAGCAATGATAATTTTATTTTGTGTAACACTAAGGTTGACAATTTTAGAGCAACCCAAGCTCCCGCACTATTACGCGAAACAGCACAACAAGTGGTAATAAGCCATAAAGTGGCTGAAGCTTTACAGGTAAGTGAAGGCGATTGGCTGCGTTTAGTAAATAATTAACAGATAACCATTGTCGAAAAGCTCGACATGATGAGGAATAACAAATGTCTGAAAAAATTCAATTAATTGATGGTCAGTGGCAAGCTGGCTTAGGTCACCAAATCACATCACTAGACCCTGCACGCAATCAAGTTATTTGGCAAGGGCAAAGTGCTACTGCAGAACAAGTCGATGCAGCAGTAAAAAGTGCACGTACTGCATTTGAAAGCTGGGCAAACTTATTACTTGAAGAGCGTATTGCCATCATAAAACGTTTTGGTGAATTATTAGGTGAGCATAAAAGCCAACTCGCCACCACCATCGCACAAGAAACAGGTAAACCTTTTTGGGAAACCTTAACCGAAATTGGCGCCATGATGGGCAAGGTTAACATTTCTATTGATGCCTACCATGAACGTACAGGCACGGTAGAAAAACCCATGCCGGGAGCAAAAGCTTTTATTCGCCATAAACCTCACGGCGTTGTTGCTGTTTATGGCCCTTATAACTTTCCTGGCCATTTACCCAATGGGCATATTATTCCGGCGTTAATTGCAGGTAACACGGTAGTTTTCAAACCCAGTGAATTAACCCCAAAAATTGCCGAAGAAGTGTTAAAAATTTGGCTACAGGCAGGTTTGCCTAACGGCGTAATTAACTTAGTACAAGGTGAAGTAGAAACGGGTAAAGCTTTAGCAAATCATCAAGATATTGATGGTTTATTCTTTACTGGCTCCTCAACTACTGGGCATTTATTGCATGAACAATACGGTGGTCAACCTGGTAAAATTTTAGCCTTAGAAATGGGCGGTAATAACCCACTTATTGTCAAAGGGGTTAGTAATATAGATGCAGCGGTGCATGATATTGTGCAATCAGCTTTTATTACCACAGGTCAACGCTGTACTTGTGCTCGTCGTCTATTTATTGAAAATAATGAACAAGGTGATGCCATACTAGCTCGCTTAATTGAAGTCACAAAAAACTTAACCATTGGTTATTATGATGATGAAGAGCAGCCTTTCTTAGGCTCGATGATCTCAGAAAAAGCTGCGTTAGGTTTAGTGGCTGCTCAACAAGCATTACTTGATATGGGCGCGCAATCATTAGTTATGATGGAACATAAAGCAGCGGGTACTGGTTTTATTTCTCCGGGTATTGTCGAAGTGACTCAACTAGATAACATTCCTGATGAAGAACATTTTGGCCCTTTATTAAAAGTGTATCGCTACAGTGATTTTGATCAGGCCATTGATGAAGCAAATAATACCCGCTTTGGTTTGTCTGCAGGGCTTTTAGGTGATAGCAAAGCGGATTATGAGCACTTCTTCCGCCGTATTCGTGCAGGTATTGTGAACTGGAACCGTCCAATTACAGGTGCAAGCAGTGCTGCACCTTTTGGCGGCATTGGTGCCAGTGGTAATCACAGAGCGAGTGCTTACTATGCAGCTGATTACTGTGCTTATCCTGTAGCTTCTGTAGAGCTTGGGCAAGTTACCATGCCCGCAACATTAAGCCCAGGGTTGAAGTTTTAACCCCTTAAGATAAAATAGATACAACAAATACGATGCCAATAT
>WFQC01000057.1 GCA_015487235.1 Alteromonadaceae bacterium | reverse complement strand
TACTTTCTTCAGCAAGTTTAAGTTGCTGCTGGCACTCGCTAATTTTAGGCAAAATATCTTCCGCTAAAGAAAGCAATAATTTACCTTGTTGTGTAAATTCTATCGGCACCGAATTACGTATAAACACCTTTGCGCCAATACGACGTTCTAGCTCTTTTAACTGATGCGACAAAGCAGACTGACTCGAAAAAGTAAGCTCTGCTGCTTTGCGCAAGCTTCCCGTTTCAAATAAGGCGGTTAATGTTTTTAAGTGCTTTATTTCAAACATGATGAATTTTTTTCAACCTCTGATGAAAATTTTGCGCTTGTTAAATACGCATCCTTTAGCGATTATAAACACCTAAACATCTAGACGTCTATAATTTTTATAACTAATGTAAATATTTTTATGAGGCCACCATGCTTGTACATAACTTAGGATTTCCACGTATTGGTAAAAAACGTGAATTAAAATTTTTACTCGAACAATATTGGCAAGGTGATATAACCCGCCAAGTTTTACTTAATCAATGTGCCGAACTACGCCAAAGCAACTGGCAACTACAACAACAAGCAGGAATAGATTGCCTACCCGTTGGCGACTTTGCTCACTATGATCATGTATTGACGACCAGTTTGTACTTAGGCGTTGTACCTAAGCGTTTTACGACTAATGCTGATGAAATTGCAGAAAATTTAGATCTTGAATTTAATATTGCACGCGGTAAAAGTGAAGGTTGTTGCCAATGTGCCGCAAGCGATATGACCAAGTGGTTTAATACCAATTATCACTACTTAGTACCTGAACTTGATGAGGAAACAACATTCACTGTTAATATTGATGCGTTAATTAAACAAATCAAAGAGGCTCAAAAAATATCATCAACAATAAAGCCTGTACTTATTGGGCCATTAAGCTATTTATATTTAAGTGATTTTACGGGTGATAATAAACTTGTTTTAGTTGAGAAGCTGATCAACGCCTATCAACAAATTTTAGATAGCTTAAAGCAAGCAGAGATAACATGGCTGCAAATTGATGAACCTATTTTAGGGTTAGAGCTTGATCAAGCGTGGCAAAACGCTTTTACTCAGGTATATAACACGTTAGATAAAAATCAACTTAAATTATTACTCACCACTTATTTTGCTTCTGTTGATCATCATGTTGAATTAATAAAAACCTTAAATGTTGATGGCTTACATATAGATACTATTGCTGAGAAAACCAATACAACAGCTATTATTGCTCAATTACCACAACACTGGGTGATATCACTTGGGGTTGTTAATGGCCGCAATGTTTGGAAAACAGATTTAGTCAGTGTTTATCAAAAAATATTGCCGCTTTATCGCCAATTAGGCGATCGCTTATGGATTGCTCCCTCGTGCTCTTTGCTACATAGCCCTGTTGATTTAGATTCAGAACAAAAATTAGATAAAGAAATTCGCTCATGGCTTGCTTTTGCCAAACAAAAATGTGCTGAGTTAGCACTATTAAAACAAGCCCTAATCACAGAAAATAGCGATGAAATTACTCTCTATTCAGCCCCTGCATTGGCACGTTATGTTTCTTCACGCATTAATAAAGTGGCAGTTCAACAACGTGTAGATGCGTTAACCCATGATAGTTTTCAACGTAACGACGCCTTCCCTGTGCGCAAAGCCAAACAACAAGCTGCTTTAGGTTTGCCTTTATTACCTACCACTACTATTGGCTCATTTCCACAAACAGGCAATATTCGTCAAATACGCGCGCAGTGGCGACGTAACCAAATAAGTGATGAACAATATCAAGCGGCAATAAAATTAGAAATAGATGAGGTTATTAAACGTCAAGAAACTATTGATCTTGACGTGTTAGTACACGGAGAGCCAGAGCGCAATGACATGGTTGAGTATTTTGGAGAACTACTTGATGGCTTTGTATTTACACAATTTGCTTGGGTACAAAGCTATGGTTCTCGTTGTGTTAAACCACCGATTATTTATGGTGATATTTCACGCCCAAAAGCCATGACTGTGGATTGGATCAACTATGCTCAAGCACAAACTAAAAAATATGTTAAAGGTATGCTAACGGGGCCTGTCACTATTTTAGCTTGGTCGTTTGTACGTGACGATTTACCGCGCGAAGTTGTTGCCAAACAAATTGCTTTGGCCATAAGTGACGAAGTTGAAGACTTAATAGAATCAGGCACTAAAATCATTCAAATTGACGAGCCCGCCATTCGTGAAGGTATGCCCTTAAAACAAAGCAAATGGCAAAATTATTTAGATTGGGCGACGGCTGCATTTCGTTTATCAGCAGCTAAAGCACCGAGTGAGGTGCAAATTCATTCACATATGTGTTATTCAGAATTTAATGATATTTTAGCCGCCATTATTGACCTTGATGCCGATGTATTAACCGTAGAAACTTCGCGTTCAAAAATGGCCTTATTAAAAGCCTTTGAACAACAAGCTTATCCGAATGATTTAGGCCCAGGCGTTTACGATATTCATTCGCCCAATATTCCTACCGTTGATTCAATGGTTGAGCTAATTAAACAGGCTGAAAAGTATATTCCTGTTGAGCGCTTATGGATAAATCCTGATTGTGGTCTAAAAACACGTAAATGGCCTGAAACTCAAGCTG
>WFQC01000056.1 GCA_015487235.1 Alteromonadaceae bacterium | reverse complement strand
GTAAGAAGCACCACCAAAACAACTACTGGCTTCGCTATAAGGATCGCAGGTAAGGCTACTTAAGCGACTAAGCTTAGAACCTTCGCCATATTGGTTTCTATAATCAATACGAATATAGCCTTTTGAGCCGATTAATTGATTATCTGAAAAACTACCAAGATCAGCTGCTTCACCTGTTACTGTAAATATTTCAATACCTAGAGAAGTTATGTCATCACCTAAATAATAAACACTAATAGAGTCAGCACCTTTTACTTCCCATACATAATTTAATGTACTGTTATTGAGTGAAGGGTAAATTTGAAATAGACCAATAGTGGGAGAGGCTTCGGCAATAAAGTTAATATTAGTTGTTTTGATTGTTGAACCGTAGTCATTTGATAAGTTTACTGATATTGGGATGATATTTGCGTCAGTTGCTAAATATTGAGCTTCAAATTGTTGCTCTGCTGGTAATCCTACCTCATGATTTACTAGCAGCGTGTTAAATTTACCTACACCGTCGATATCACCGCTGAATAAGGCACCATAACGTACAGTATTTTCTTTGATTTCATAAGGGCTTGTGGATGAGTCTTTAGAAAAAACTGGCTCAATATCAATAAGCCAACGAACAAATGTAGGTGGTTGCTCATCTAAAGTGAGCGTATATAATTTATTACTTTCATCGGCTGAACATGATAGCTGAGTAGAGGCTACTTTATTGTTTTGTTCAACAGAAAAGTTACCTCGACTAGCAGAACGAATATAGGTTGTATTGAATCCTTTACCCTCATAGATTATATCGCGATTGTTTTGTCTAAAAGTGTTACCTGCAATTGAAGTGGAAGATTTTATTGCTAAAGGCTCATTAAGCGTTGCACCTATAAGTGTTATTGAAATATCACAAAGGCCTAATGTATCAATCGCCTGCCTGATATAATAATCAGCATTATGTGGAGAAAAATGACTTATTGAAACTTTTAATGATTTTCCATACGGGGCTAAAGGATTTTTAACTACAGTACCACTACCTTCTTGCTGCCAAATTCCCGTTGAGCTATTTAGTGTCCAATGGGGAATGGTATCGCCAATATTAATGGGTACACCTGTCGGATGGTTAATAGCGTAAAGTGGTACTTCGATATCTGCTGTCATACCACTTTTTAGTTGTAATTCTTCATCGCCTTGCATTAAGGTAATATCAAGTACCCCATAAGAAAATATGTCTTGTTGTGGCTCTTCAATATCTTCAGGAACTCCTAAAAAAGCCCCAGGAAAAGCATTAACTTCTCTTCTATCTTCAATATTAATAGGAGTGAGGTACAATGCTACAGAACCTGTTACTGTGGTTCCATCGGCTTTAATGAGTGATTCATCTGTTATGGTTATACTTGCCCCTGCTTTACCATAAAATGAGCCACCTAAACTGCCTTCAATGAGTATTTTAGGCGCTTTTTTTAACATGGTTTTGGTGCGTTGTAAGTGGGCTAACATGTTATCAAAATAAACGTTATTTTTTAAAAAATCAGGCTTAGTAAAATTAAGTACACCAGCATTTTCACTAGGACGAAGTTTAATAATAAGTTGATTGTATTCATTATAACTTTGCTCTTCTATAATAAAGTTTTCAGAGCTTGCAGTAACGTCTTTTATAGGTAAACCTGTGTCATCAATCAATGTTATTGTGGCAATAATATCCGCAGGCTCTACGGTTATAGCTGCTGTTTGTGTTGTACTATGAGTACCATCTTTGCTTGTTACCACTAAATTTATATCAAATGTACCTGCTTGGGTAAATGTATATTGTGGATTCTGTTCAGAACTTGTTCCGCCATCACCAAAGTTCCATAACTACGACGTAATAGCTGCAGAGCCGTTGCTTGAGTTGTCAGTAAAACTAATGAGTAAAGGGGCTTTACCTGAATTTGTAGAGAAACTAAAGCTGGCTATTGGTGCTATTGTGTCAGTCTGAGGTACTTCCTTAGTTTCATTATTGTGGTTATGTACTGGCCAAGGGCAGCCACTTAACATTAAAATAAGCACAATAGCTATAAGCCATGAAAGTACCATTGAAATTGCGTGTTGATTAGGCTTTAAATCAGAACTTGAATGACAATAATTTTTTATTTTTTGTTGTTTTGCTGTAACTGTTATTTTCTGAAATTTAGTTGTTGAGCTTTGTAATAGTGCATTTGTTCCATTTGAAGCGCTCATATCTCTTCTCCTTGATTAGTAGATATGTTGTTGTTCATTAATATATTGCTGCTGTATTTTCAATAACGAGCATATTTATAGCAGTATCAAAGGCATTTACGTGTGTGATTTAACTTGATTTAACTTGAAGTTGTTAAAAATCAAAGGGTTGCCTTTGGTTTTGTTAAGTAAATGATCTAAAATTTGTGCAGGGAAAAGGATTGTTAGTAAGGCGTGAATTACAGTAAATAGTTATTCTAATTGCAAAATTTATAATGCAGCTAGTCATTATTTTAACTAGCAAGATTGAGCTGTTATTTATTAGGAGTGGTATTAAGTAGGTAGTGATGTGGTTGTAGAATAATTGCACCTTATTAAAAAGAGATACAATTATATTAACTAACCTTTAGAAAACAAGGCAATAACTAAAGCAAACATTAAAATCCAGAAGCCTGATAATAATTGCCAAAACAATATTTGTGATTTATTTTTTTTAATTTTAGGGTCGTCAAGCAAATAATCTGGGTTTGGGTGCCTTAAGTCATATAAAAATTCTTCAATATTGTCATAGCGCTGTTCTAAATCAAAAGTGACACCGCGCTGTAAAGTACGGTCAAACCAGCGTGGTATTACAGGATTAAATTCTCGAGCTGAGATGTAACGTAAGCGATCGTATTCAAAAGCCGTTTGGCATTCCTCTATTTTATTTCCATAGGGAAGTTTACCTGTAAATAGTTCGTAGGTTATGGTCGCTAAGGCATAAAGATCGCCTTGAATGCCAGTGTTTTTGCCCAATAAATATTGGGGATCAGAGTAAGTGGCGGTACCTAATACACCTTCATGCTCTAGGGGAATAAATACTTCGGCTAAACCAGCAACAAAAACGGAGCCAAAATCTACAATTTTAATGTGTAATGTTTCTTCATTAATTAAAATATTGGCGGGTTTTAAATCTTGATGAATGGTTTCCATTTTATGAAAAGCGGCTAGGCCATCGGCAACTTGTTCGACAATATTTATGGCAACCTTAGGTTTAGGAAAACGGTTTTTTTCCATCCATTTATCAAGTGAAATACCGTGTACATATTCCATTAAATAGTAAAGGCATGTACGAGGCCTTTTTTGTTGAATTATTTTTACAACATGTTCGTTATTAATGCGTTTGCCTATCCATTCTTCTTGAATAAAACGGTCGATATAACCAGTATCTTCTAAAAAATTGATGGAAGGTGTTTTCATGACCATTTGTTCGCCTGTATCGGTATCTTCCACCAAATAAAGCTGGCTACGACTACTGGCAAAAAGCTCTTTGATAACTTTATAGCCATCTAAGATGACATTTTCTTCCAAAGGTGGCGGAAAGGGCAAGCGGGTTAATTTTGAATTATAATCGTCAAGGCTTTCATTCGGAAGGCTTTTTATTTGACATAAAGCACCACTGATATTGTCATCGCTACCATTGTCATAAGCGGCTTGTACTAAAGCTTTAATACGCTCGTTACAGCTTTTTTCTTGACTGATAATGCTGGCTATTTGTTGCTCATCAACAAAGTCATGAATACCGTCAGAGGTAACGAGTAAGATATCATTATTTTCTAAATTGAGTTGGCCGTAGTCGATTTGAATTGAATTATCCATGCCCATAGCTCTGGCTAAAAAGCTTCTGCCTGAACCAATGCTGGCGATATGATCACGGGTTAATTGTTTTAATTCACCTTGGCGCAAAAGATAAGCGCGGCTGTCTCCTGCATGAAAAAAGTGACTAATTCTTGATTTTAAAACCAGTGCGGTAAAGGTGGTTAAATAGCCTTTTTCTTCATTAGTAAATTCATGGCTACGTTTGTATAGGGTTAGGTTTATACTTGATAAAAGCTTTTGCCCAGCATGTTTAACTGACCATGTTTCTGGGGTTTGATAATAATCACTTATATAGCGGTTAATGGCGGTATTACTGGCTTCTTTGCCTGCTTCTGCACTACTTACACCGTCAGCAACCGCTAGTACAATACCTTTTGATTCTAACTGTAAAGCATCTTCAGGAATGCAAAAACCAACCGAATCTTCATTTATATCTTTACGGCCTTGAATCGAGTGGCTCGCAATATCAACAACTAATTGGCTGGTTTTTGTCATTATTATCCCTTTTAAAATCTTTTGATATGATTAGCTTACGTCAATCAGTTCAACGGTGCCATCTTCTTTAACTTCTGCCATGTGGCCGCGAGGCTCTGTTAAGAACATTGCCGCAAAGAACACAATCGCAGCAGAAGCAGCAATCACTAAGAAGAAAGTACTATAATCAACAAAAGATAAAATAGTTAAATAAGTCACAGCGCCCACATTACCATAAGCACCAGCCATACCTGCAATCTGACCTGTTAAACGGCGTTTTACTAAAGGCACAATAGCAAATACAGCCCCTTCACCGGCTTGAACAAAGAAAGAACAAGCCATAGTTGCAATTACGGCTAAAGGTATCCACCAAGAACCATCTACTTGGCTTAGTACTAAATAACCAATAGTTAAACCACCAATTAACATCATTAAGCTTTTACGACGACCATATTTATCACTGAAATGACCACCCGTTGGGCGAGCGACTAAGTTCATAAAAGCAAAACCAGAGGCAAGTAAGCCCGCCATTACCGGAGATATTCCTTCAAAAGTTTCTAAGAAAAATAGCGGTAGCATTGATACAACGGCAAGCTCTGAACCAAAGGTTACAAAATAAGATAAATCTAATATTGCTACTTGCTTAAATTCATATTTTTCAATATCTGGTACACCTTGTTTTAAGTGCTCAGCATTGACACGATAAATAGAATATACCTGGAAAACAAACAATATTGCTAAGCCTATCCACATTGTTTCCATTACTTCAACCGAAAATAAATTAACGCCTGCAGGTGATAGTTTCCATGCTAGTACAGCTAAGGCTAAATACATTGGAATATTCATAAAAATATAAAAGTAAAAGTCTTTCCAGCTTGTTACTTCTAAACCACCTGACTTTTTCGGCTTAAAGTAGGTAGAACCTTTAGGTGTGTTACGTGCTTTAATATAGAAAAATATACCATAAAGACCTGCAATAACCCCTGTTATACCCAGAGCATAGCGCCAGCCGTCTTCGCCACCAAAAGCAAGTGCAATTGTTGGTAAAGTCATTGCACCAGCAGCAGAGCCAAAGTTACCCCAACCACCATAAATACCTTCAGCAATACCGACTTGTTTTGCAGGAAACCATTCTCCCACTAAACGAATACCAATAACAAAACCAGCACCTACAAAGCCCAATAAAAATCTAAATAAAGCCAGTTGTTCAAAGCTATCTGCCATAGCAAAACCAATACAGATAAAGGAAGAAATTATAAGTAAACCGCTGTATATAATACGAGGGCCGAATTTATCGACTAAAATACCAATAACAATACGGGCAGGGATGGTTAATGCCACGTTTAAAATCATTAATGCTTTTACTTGTGCTGTTGATAAATCAAAGGCTTCTTTAATAAAAACTAATAAAGGGGCATGACTGAACCAAACAACAAAGGTAAGAAAAAACGCAAACCACGTGATATGGAGCATTTTAATTTTAGGATCTGCAAAATTGAGCAGATTTATTTTACTTTCAGGTGACATATTGTTAACTCCAGCATCATATTGATGCAATAATAGTAGTGTTTTAAATTAAATTTAAATAGGCCTAAAAAATTAATGGGTATATTTTGCGCTTTTATGCTGTTAACTTTATTGACTTATGTCAACAAAGATAACAAGAAGTTATAACAAAATAAATATAGATTATTTCAAAGTATTAACAAGCAATTAAAGGACATTTATGGATATTCAACAACGACATTCTTATCGTGCGCTACTTATGGCGACCTTGGCGTTTGCTGCTTGTTTTTCGGTGTGGACACTCTATTCTATTTTAGGTATTGAATATCAAAAACGCTTTGATTTAAGTGCGACAGAGTTTGGTTTACTATTGGCAGCGCCTATTTTTACAGGGGCTATTTTTAGGGTGCCCGTTGGTTTTTTAGTTGAAAAAGTATCGGGGCGAAAACTCTTTTTTTGGTTAATGTTACTTTCTGTGCCTCCTTTGTTTTACTTGCCTTATGTTGAAACCTACAGTGGTTTAATTTGGCTTGGTTTTGTTATTGGGTTAAGCGGTGTTTCGTTCACTATTGGTATTCGTTATGTTACCGACTGGTTTGATACAAAGCATCAAGGTTTTGCTTTAGGCGTTTTTGGTGCGGGCAATGCAGGGGCTGCAATAACTTTAGCGTTAGTACCTTTTATTGAAAGTAGTTTTGGTTGGCAAGCTATCGGGCCAGCTTATGCCATTGGTATGCTTGTTATGGCGATACTTTTTTTAATTTTTGCTCCAGAAACGAACAAATATTATCAACAAAAAACCGAACATGATCTAAGTTATCACTTAAAGCCTCTGAAAGATTTACAGGTATGGCGTTTTGGTTTGTATTACTATTTTGTTTTTGGCAGCTTTTTAGCGCTTATTTTATGGTTACCACAATATTATGTTGGGGCTTATGGTTTGTCTTTAACGCAAGCAATGGCATTGACCCTATTATTTGTTACTAGCTCAAGTATTGTAAGAGCTGTTGGCGGTTGGTTTGCTGACACTTATGGTGCTAGAGCTGTTAATTGGACCGCCTTTTGGATTTGTATGGTTTGTTTATTCTTTTTGAGCTATCCACCAACCACAATGACTATTCATGGCGTTACTAAAGATGTGCAGATTTCTTTTGAAGTGAATGTATGGCTGTTTACGTTGCTTATATTTATTATTGGCTTAGCTCAGGGGTTTGGTCGAGCGAGTGTTTATAAAATTATTTATGATTATTATCCTAATCATATGGGAAGTGTAGGTGGTGTTGTGGCAGCCATTGGCGCCTTGGGTGGCTGTACATTACCAATATTATTTGGTTTAGCAGTTGATCTAGTAGGGGTTTATAGTGCTTGTTTTATGTTATTGTACGGTGTATTAGCGACTTGTATGCTGGTAATGTATATGGCGATTAAGGCTGAGCAACAACAAAAACTATTAAGAGAAGCTATAGCAAATAACTTTTTAGAGCAAGATTAGGACAATATTTTGAGTAATCCATTAAATAAAGCACATTATTTTTATCGCACCGTTGTTTTTACGCGTCAAGGCAACAAAGTGTCTTTGGCTGATATTAATCACCCAGACAAACTAACAGAGCTTGAAGGCTGGATGGGAATTATTATTTCACTTGCTGATGGTGCGCACACAATACAAGAGCTTATTGATTTTATGAAAGCTCAATATCAGCAAGTGCCTGATAATTTAGAAGACACTATTGAGTCTGTTATTGAGCGCCTACTGGAAGGAAAAATGCTGGTGTTAACCGATAAACCAGTGAAGTTACCTTATTATTTAGCGTCACCTATTGAACAGTTAGATCTTGAAAAAGCTAAAAAACTGATTGTTGAAGACGGTTATATTCTACACTAGTGAATATCAACAAGAGCACAACACTAGTCATTGAGCTCTGTTGTGCTCATTTTTGAACTGTTGAACTTAAAACCTTTAACCTTATTGGTTTTCAGAGGTACGAATAAGATCATAGTCTTGTAGTAAGAGAATTTTTTGTTGCACGTTTGATTCTATTTGATCAAGCTGTTTTAAGTTTTGGCAGAACTGAGCTGTTTTACCTTGTAAATTGTTTTGAGGTTGATCGATATTAATCTCAATATTATTGCTTATAGTATCAATACGCTCGGTAATAGTTTCTACGCGTTCTTCAATATCACTTTCTTTTGATGTAGTCATTGCTTCACCAACGGCCACTAAAATAGTACCAATAGATTGGTTAACAATAGCTTTGATTTCTTGCTCTAAATCACCTGCAATTATTTCATCAAAATCGTCAAAATCTTGTGGGGCAATATAAAAATTCTGATCACTTTGGTTAAAACGCAAGCGTAATCTCTGTTGTAATTCTGTAAATTTTTCTTGAATTTTTTGATGTGAGGCACTGTTTTCACCCGTTAAGCCGCCAATAATTTTATTAACAGTTTTTAGCCCTTGTTCAACACTTTCGATGGCTATTGCTACAATTTGAGGTATTTGACTTCTTATGCCTTGTGTGTACTGTGTCAATATTTGTTGTTGCTCTTTATCTAAAGGAATTTCTTTACCCTTGATAAAAAGCTGATGATCGCCATTAATTTGTACAAGTGTTTGTCCATGTTGGATAATACGTAAATGAATAGGGTCAATAACCACACCATAATTAAAGTTTATATCACAATGCAGGGCATGAGCAGGCTGACTGTAAAAAAAAAGATACAAAGTAAAAAGCAAAAGTAGTTTTTTCATGGTTAATCAGTAGCCAGCTAAATAATGGGTAGAATATTACCTATGGTGTATGAATAATAGGGTCGACAATAACCTTTCTTTCTTTGTATATCATACGACTTGGTCCATATTCACGTTTGGTACGCTCTTTAAATTCACCAACACTCAGTTCAACACCTTGATAGAGTTTTTCCGTGGCTTCAATAAAAATACTGCTCATATAGCGTTGCAGTTGCTCTTCCATTTGCTGTTTTTCATCTAATACATTAGCTAACGATTTAGTATGAGATTTATAAGAGTTATAAATTTTCTCCATCAGCTCTTCATTGCGTTTTTCTTTAGGCAGTTTTTTCATTTTGGTGAGTGCCGCTTGTAGCTCAGTGGTATTTTTATCTTCAAGCTTTACCCGATCATTAATTTCACTTAGTTTTTCTTCATAGGCAAGTATTCTTTTTTCAAATTTAACTATGGTATGACTACCTGCTGTTGCTCCTACAATACCTGCATGAATTGGTTTTACCGCATCAATAAAGCCACCAATTAACTTACCGTTAGCTTTTTCTTCTGTGCCTAGCCATAAGCGACCAGATAAGTTAAGTAAACTATGCATTAGTTGGTTTTCTATGCGTAACTCGCCACCACAAGTTATATTGGCATATTGACAGTATTTGGCAGAAATATTACCTTCAGCGCTAATAATAGCGCTCATAACGCAATCGGTTACTTTGGTATTTTCAACATCTTGCTTACGACCAATAATACCGCCAACAATAGTAATGTCTCCGCCAGCTTCAACTATAGCTGATTCAACAAAACCGCCAATGGTTACATCACCCGAGGCAATCACTTTCATGCCTTCGTTTACATCACCATTGATAATAACACTGCCTTCAAACTTAATATGACCAGTACTCACATCAACATTGTTAATGGTGTAAACATCATCTACTTCAACACCGTTATCGATGATCCGTGGCATACCAACCTTTTCAGAAACGATCACATTATTATTTTTTGAACTAAAGCGAGTGCCTTCGCCTGCTTTTATTTCAATATCATTGCCTGGTGTTGGGTTGAGGGGAGTACCGGTAACTGTAAAGCCTTTTACTCCTTCTGTTGGCGGAATTTTTTTCGCCAGAGGGTCGCCTACTTTAACACAAACAATGTCACCTAAGTCGCGCATATCAACGGTGCCGTCTTCGCGTTCTTTGGGGCGAAGTATGCGATCTTGAGCGCTTTGTACTAGGGGTTTTATTTTGGCGTCTTTGCCATCGATAGGATCTTTCCCCATGGCAATAGGGTGTTCGACAGTGGTTCCAGGTGGGGCTTTAGCAGCCATTTGTGCCAGTTCAACCAAGTCTTTTTTACTGAAACCTTTTTTTACACCCAGTGTTTGAGCACTGGTTAAAATAGCTTTAGCACTTAAATGTTTACCGCCCATTGCTGTGGTTATTTCGCCAATGGCTGTCATTTCGTCTTTATCTATTTTTATATTAAGTTCAGCGTCTTTTCGTTCAAGTATTTGATAACGGATCTCTCGACCAGTCATATTATTTTGCAAAGGTTTTAAGACACTGTTTAATTCGGCAATTGCGTTTTTAACGCTACTGGTATCTAAAAACAGATCGGCAAATTCAGACTCTCTTACTAAATCTTTAATATCAGATTCAGTAAGAGGCAAGCCTACTTTTTTGGGTTCTAATACTAAGTCAACATTATTGTTGGTGTTAACTACCAATAGTGCTTTCGTCACGGGCAGTACCTTATCATTTACAGCAGATAATGGTTATTTAGTCATTACATCTGATGATTAAATGTAATTATCTTGGTGAACTTTAATAAAGTTATTTGTACCTTCTTTAGTATAATCTATTTTGTATTCTTTATTGTCTAATGCTTGGACAAATAAAAGCTTTTTTTCTTCACCAAAAATTTCAATAGAGGCTAAGTCAACAACTTCTTGATACGCTTTTTTAGCTTCTGACTTTTTACGAGGCACAGGCCCATTATATGGAGCAATACCGCGATGACTAACAATAATTGTTTGATGTCCGCCATTTAAAATGACTAAATCGAACTTTCTTGATTTATGAATAATGGTATTACGACCACTAGTAATAAAATTTTTTTCGATCAAAATACTTTCCTCAACCTTAAATTTTAAAATTATTTTGCTTATACCCATGATACTTCAAGATGCGAGTTTCAGGATGCCTGAGCGATTCATGGTCAAGGCGCATCTTTTTATTAATGGTGTTCCCTTAAAAATAGATGCAACGAAGAGCATGATT
>WFQC01000055.1 GCA_015487235.1 Alteromonadaceae bacterium | reverse complement strand
TACTTAGTTTGTTAGCTATTGAACATCAATGGTTAGCGGTAGATATTCTTAAAAAAGAAACCCAAACCCCGCATTATCTCACGCTAAACCCTAACGGCAAAATACCTTTATTGTTACTTGATAATGGGCAAACGCTGGCAGAGTCAAATGCCATTTTGAACTACCTTGCTCAAGATAGTCTTTACCTTCCTAACGATCCATATTTACAGGCTAAAGTGCTTGAGTGGCAATTTTTCGAACAATACAGTCATGAACCTTTTATTGCGGTAGCGCGTTTTATCAATAAGTATTTAGGATTACCAGAAGATAAACGAGTTGAATATCAACAAAAACAAGTTGGCAGCCATAAAGCCTTGCAAGTAATGGAGCAGCAACTTGCTAAAACACCTTATTTGGTCGGTGATCAGTTAACGATTGCCGATATTAGTTTATATGCTTATACCCATGTTGCTGATGAAGGTGGTTTTGATTTAAGTCATTACCCCGCTATTAATGCATGGCTGGCGCGTATAAAAAGCCAGCCTAACTATTTTGCTATGCCTTAATTGAGTGAAGTATTAGCCGTAGCTTCATCGTTAATGATCAGTAACAACAATTCATTTGCTTGTTGATGCAAACCCTGTTGGCTTTTCACTTTGGCATAAGTGATCACGTCGAGTTTATCGTAGCTTTTTTCGGGTAAATTTAATAAACGGTGAAACGCTTTATCTGCCATTGCCCATTGTTGACTCACATAAGCAAAATGAGCAAGTAAACTTAACCATTTTGCATTATTTTCATCTTTATGTAGGTGCTTTTGTACCACTGCTATGAGTTCATCTGCATTGCTAATTGGCAGCTGTCGTACCTGCTTAATAAACTGAATATCAGTTTCTTTTTTCAAGTGCGGCAATAATAACTTGTTAATGGGGGTGATCAACTTATTGCTTGCTAACACTTGGCAGTAAGCCAATAGTACGGCATTGCTTTGTTTAATTTTTTTCGGTAAATTTTGCCAATAATCATGTAAAGCTTGTTGATCTTCTTTAACAATTTTCTCAGTAAATAAGGCGGTAAATACGTAATGCTCCCAATGCGTTAAACGTGCTGTTGTGATATTTTTTTGCTTGCGCGCGCTTTTCAAATGCTCTGCTGCGGCTTGATAACGCTTTTCAGCAATACATAAGTCAATTTCAAGGGCAAGTAGGCGGCTATCATGGCCAATAAGCTTATGGTTATCATCAAGTAATTTTCTTGCCTTGGTATAATTACCTTGCTGTATTAATAAGTCGAGTGATACTAACAAGGTTTCAAGTAGTATTTTTGCTTTGGTGTCATGATTTTGTTCGATTAAATTTAAGTAATGAGCACTGTTACTAATCGCATTTTTATTGTCTTTTTGCTTGTTTGCCGCAACCGCCGCGACTAACCAGGCAAGATTTTGTTGACCTGAAGCTTTGGCGCACTTTGCCATTAATTGCTCTGCCTGTACATAATCTCGTCGTAAGTAGGCTGCAATACCGCGATAAAACTCTGTTAAGGCTTTGCGCTTGTTAGCAAAAATAACTTTATGCCATGTTAAGGCACTAAACTTTAATCCACCTCGAAATAATTTTAATAGCAGTAATAAGATTATAAAACTGAGTACCAACATAATAATGGCGGTAACCACGGTTGACTCTATTGTTAGGTTACCCATTGCGATTAAAATGTAGCCTTTTTCATTAATTAATAATGGGCTAATGGCAACAACGGCTAAAAAAACAATCGCAAGAATAATAAAGCGGATCATATTATTGCTCCTTGTGTTTGTTTTTTAGCAGCTTGCTCTGGTGTTGTTTGGGTTGCTGGTGGTGCTATTGGCTGCGACTGTTTTTGGTCTATTTTCTCGTTTTTATCTACGGCTTTGTTAGGGCTTTTTTCTTCTTTTAGTTGCAAAGGTGCTAATGATGATTGCTTATTTAAGCGTTGGTGGATCCCTTGTAATGATGACAGGCTTTTGGGGTAATCAACGGCAATAACTGCTGGAATTAATGCTTGAATATTTTGGCTAAACTTTTGATTTGTTACATTATCCATATCAAAATATTGTTGATGCCAAGCAAGCACATCGTTTAATGCCGCTTGATAAATTTTAGTTTTTCCTTGGTTAGCTGCCCATTGTGCCAGTTGTAATTTTAGGCTGAGGTTTTGTCGTAAATTTTGTTGATATTCTGGCGACATTAAGGGTTCTACTGTGTCGTCGCGACGGCGAATGGTTATAAAATCGCTAAGAAACTTTTGCCATGATTTTTTTAAATTGCTTTGCCAGTCATTAAGATCTTCTGATAATTGAAAAGCTTGTTGTTGCTCTGTGGTATCAAGACGTTCAATTTTAGTCAGTGGTAATTTATTTATTTGCTGGCTTAATCCCATCAATGCCAAAATAACTTCATCAGTTTCACGCTTAGGTAAAAGTTTTAATTGTTCTATATCTTGATGAATAAGTTGCCTTACAGGTAGAAATTCAGGGTTATTGAGTTGTTTAAGGCGGTTGTCAGCATCTTTTAACAAGTTGATGGCAGCACTAGTATCTCGTTCTAACCAAATAGATCGCGTTGCAACGCGAATTAAATATTCACTTTCATGTATTAACCAATCACTGGGTTGTCGTTGTGATAAACGCGCTACAGTTGTTTCAAGTTGCGCTATTTTAGCTTGCTGCGCTTGTGTTGCTTCTGTAATTGCCTTGGTTATTTGTTGCTCAAAAAGGTGTTGTTGTCTGGCTAATAATTGTTGTGTTTCAGCTTTACTTTGTTGTAAAAGCTGTTGATTTGTTTGTGCAATTTGTTGCGTTAGCTGATTTTGTTGCTGGGTTTGCCAATAATACAAGCCTCCTACAGCAGCGCCTGCACTCAAGGCAACTAATAAAGCTAATATTGCGGTCTTATGTGCTGTTTTTGTTGGGGCTGTGTGCGGTTTTGATTGAGCCTTGTGTTTCACTGTATTTTTGTTAATGCCCGTAAGCGCCTCATCACTCGGCTGTTTTGTTTCTGATGTTGCCGTGCTAGCGTTGTTTTTTTGAGGCTGTTGTTTATCAGTCATTATGCAAGTCCATAGTTGAAATTGTTGTCATTATCGCTTGGTTGCTGGCGCCACAGGTGTTTATTACGTTATTAATGTTATATTGATTGGCTTGTTTAGCAATACGCTCACTGGCAACAAGCCAATAACAATGGTCAAGCCAATAATGTTTTGTTGGTGTCGTCATTAATAACGTTACCAATTTTTCTAATAAAGCAACACTGGTTACGACAATAGCGTTAATTTTAAGCTTTTGCCATTGTTGCGCAAACTTATTGGCTGCTAATTCATGCCATATTTTTTGATAGCTGGCAATATAAGTTATTTTTGCTCCGCGTGTGGTTAATGTTGTCGCCAGTAATTCTCGGCCATTATCACCACGCACAATGAGAATATTTTTGTGAGCTACATTGCTTAAATTTGGCAGAGCTAATAGACCTTCGCTATTTTCTTGTTCAGGAGCGATAACCTGATCAATACCACAATGCTGTAACGCTTTTTGAGTTGTTTTTCCTACCGCTATATAAGTTATTGGCTGTGATACTACGTTTTGCCAATGTTTTATTGCCCAGCTTTGTTGTGCAAAATTAACCGCTGCTGGGCTAACAAAAATAACAATACTGGGTTGTTTGACTATTAGCTGCTGTTTTATTTCTTCACTGTTGGCGTGTGCCTTTAGTGTAAACAAAGGCTGAGCAACAGCATCGTAGCCTTTGTCTGCTAACGCTCTTACAAGCTGTTGAGCTTGTGGTTCAGGGCGGCACACCGCAATATGCCAGCTAGTTATTGCGTTAGTTATTTTGTTCATACACTTGCTTTAATATTTTATCAGCGCCTTGGCTAAGTAGTATTTCTGCAAGTTGTTGGCCTAATTGTTCTCCTTGAGTTATTGTACCTGTTAATTGATGACGAACAATTTCACTGCCATCAATTGCACCCACTAAACCGCGTAAATGTAGTTGGTTGTTCTCTATTTCTGCATAACTGCCGATAGGTACTTGGCAACCACCTTCTAATGTTCTGTTCATCGCACGTTCTGCTAATACTCTGTAACGGGTATTTTTATCTTCTAATGGTGCTAAGAGTGCTTTTATTGTTTGATCATCACTACGACATTCAATACCTACAGCGCCTTGGCCATTGGCGGGTAGCATTACTTCAGGGGCAATAAATTCTTTTATGCGTTCGGGCATTTTTAATCGAATCAAACCTGCGGCAGCTAAAATAATTGCGTCGTATTCGCCTTCATCAAGTTTTCTTAAACGAGTATTTACATTACCACGCAAATCTCGAATGGTTAAATCTGGACGTAATGCTTTTATTTGACATTGACGACGTAAACTTGAGGTACCCACAATAGCACCTTGGGGTAGATCAGCAAAACTGGCGATAGTATTTGAGACAAAAGCATCTCGCGGATCTTCGCGTGGGCAAATAACTTCTAACCCTAAACCCTCGGGAAATTCAACAGGAACATCTTTCATTGAATGAACGGCAATATCAGCTCGCCCTTCTAACATGGCAACCTCAAGCTCTTTTACAAATAAGCCTTTGCCACCCACTTTAGCTAAAGGTGTATCTAAAATGATATCGCCTTTGGTTGTCATTGGCACGAGTTCAACATGTATGTCGGGGTGAAATTTTTCAAGTTGTGCTTTTACATATTCAGCTTGCCATAAGGCTAAGGCACTTTTACGTGTGGCAATTCTTACTCTTTTTTGTGTCATAATTTGGTCAACTAATTAGGGTTAATTTACAGTTCAGGCGCTGTTAGGGTTATGGGGGTTTCTGCTTGTTTACTGACTGCATCAGATAAAAATTGCCAAAACTCACCACCGCCACGTTTGTCTACCCATTGCTGATCTTGATAGGCAAAATGATGGCCATTAAATTTAGTTGCTACCCAAATTTCATGTAAAGGTGCTTGTTTGTTAATAATAATTTTACTTTGATTTTTAAAGGTTAAGGTTAACAACCCCCCACTGCCTTCATAATCTATATCAACACCACAATCTTCAATGGCTTCTTCCACAGCCAGTAAAAGCGTATCGGTCAGTAAATTGTATTGGCTATCGTTCATTTTTTATCCTAAAGGAATATTTCAGCTAAATTAGCCCGACTAACAAGTATGCAGGAGATTATAAAACGACTATGATGGTATTAAAATTAATTTCAATCAATAAGTGGACAATATGTTGAGACAAAAGCGATATTTTGTAGCGAATTTGGCCTTAATTCTACTCATTTCTGGTTGTGGTTTAAAAGGTCCGCTTTATCAAACACCTGATAAGCCTGCTATAGAAGCTGAAAATACCACACAACAGCCGAAAATAGTGGATGAACAGCAGGAGTAATTTTGTGGATCATTTTAATTATAAAAATAATGTACTTTATGCTGAAAACTGCTCGGTGAGCAAACTAGCTAAGCAATATGGTACGCCGCTTTATATTTATTCGCGTGCAACGATAGAGCGCCATTGGCAAGCTTTTGCACAAGCGGCAGCAAAACAGCCTCATTTAATTTGTTATGCCGTAAAAGCCAACAGTAATATTGCAGTATTAAATATTATGGCTCGTTTAGGATCAGGATTTGATATTGTTTCAGAAGGAGAGCTTGCCAGAGTAATCGCTGCTGGCGGTGATCCTAAAAAAGTTGTTTTTTCTGGTGTTGGTAAAAAATCGAGTGAAATCGCTTTTGCTCTGCAACACAATATTTATTGCTTTAATGTTGAGTCAGCCGCTGAATTGCAGCGTATTAATGATGTTGCCCAGCAATTAAACTTGATTGCACCGATTTCATTACGAGTAAACCCTGATGTTGATGCAGGTACGCATCCTTATATTTCAACGGGGCTTAAAGAAAATAAATTTGGTATTAGTATTGATGAAGCCGAGCAACTTTATTTACAAGCTAAACAACTACCCCATGTGGTGATTAAAGGGGTAGATTGTCATATTGGCTCTCAACTGACTGAAATGAGTCCTTTTTTAGATGCACTTGATCGTGTATTAGCATTAATTGATCGCTTGGCAGCACAAGGTATTATACTGTCACATCTTGATGTTGGTGGTGGTTTAGGGGTTTGTTATCAAGATGAAAAACCCCCACACCCCAATGAATATGCCAAGGCAATTGCAGCAAGAATGCAAGGGCGAGACTTAATGCTAATTTATGAACCCGGTCGCGCTATTATGGCCAATGCGGGTATTTTAGTGACAGAAGTAGAGTATTTAAAAACCAATCAAACGCGGCACTTTGCCATTGTTGATGCGGCAATGAATGACTTGCTTCGCCCATCACTTTATCAAGCATGGCAAGATATAATTCCCGTAGAAAAAAACACTCAAGCTACTGAAAAGAATTATGATATTGTGGGCCCTGTATGTGAAACAGGCGATTTTCTCGGTAAAAAACGAAAGTTAGCCATACAAGCGGGTGATTTATTAGCGGTGCGCTCAAGTGGTGCCTATGGTTTTACGATGAGTTCAAATTATAATAGCCGTCCAAAAGTTGCAGAAGTGATGGTCGATGGTCATAACGCGTATTTAATTAGATCGCGTGAAACTATTGAGCAATTATGGCAAGGCGAATCTTTATTACCTTAACGGGTAAGTTTCAGGAATAATCAAAGAAAATGCTGGTAAATTTTTCTAAAATGCATGGTTTAGGTAACGATTTTATGATGTTAGATAACGTCACTCAAAATGTTTACCTTTCTAAAGATAAAATAGCACAACTGGCAGATCGTCATTTTGGTGTGGGTTTTGATCAACTATTAGTTGTTGAACCACCTTATGACCCTGATTTAGATTTTCATTATCGCATTTACAATGCCGATGGCAGTGAAGTTGGGCAGTGTGGTAACGGAGCCCGTTGTTTTGCTCGCTTTGTTCGCATGAGAAATTTAACTCATAAGCATAAAATTAGGGTTTCAACCAGCTCAGGCAAAATGACATTATTTATTGAGCGAGATGGGCGCGTTACCGTTAATATGCCCGTACCTCAACTTGAGCCAGCTCAAATACCCTTTAGCGCACAAAAAATAGAAGGTACCTATATTTTACGTGCTAACAATGAAACCGTATTGTGTGGTGTAGTTTCTATGGGTAATCCTCATTGTGTGTTAACGGTTGACTCAGTTAAAGAGGCGCCAGTACAACGCTTAGGAAAAGAATTGTCACGCCATGAACGTTTTCCTAAACAAGCCAATATCGGCTTTATGGAAGTTGTTAACCCTGAATTTATACGCTTACGTGTTTATGAGCGTGGTACAGGAGAAACCCTCGCATGTGGCAGTGGTGCTTGTGCGGCCGTTGTTGTTGGTCAAATACAAAAAAAGCTTGCTAAGCAAGTTACCGTTGAATTACCTGGTGGTAAGCTTAAAATTTATTGGAAAGGGCCAGGTAATCCTGTAAAAATGACAGGTCCTGCTGAACATGTTTATGATGGCCAGTTACATGTATGATGCAAGTATAAATTGAGAATAAATTAAATGATAATTGATGAATTACCACTTACTGATGAAATGGTAAGTGCTTATTTACAAGATAATCCTGATTTTTTTAATCGTAATCCCCAGCTACTTACGTCATTGCGGATGCAAGATAATAATCGTGGTGTGGTCTCTTTGGTTGAACGTCAGCAACAAAATTTGCGCGAAAAAGTGCAATTACTTGAAGAAGAAATAACGCAGTTATTGAGTGTTGCAAATAATAATGAGCAACTTTTTACGGTTTACAGTGATTTATATTTACAATTAATTGATTGTAATAGCTTGGCTGCAATACTTGATTGTTTGTATGAAACGACCACTAAACTCTTATCTCTTGCTGATTGTAAAGTTTGGCTTAAAACATATATTGCTAGTGAACATCCTTGTATTATTAAGGAAGATTGTCAACAAATTTTAGCGACACGCCTTGCTGATGATGATTACTATTTTGGCCGTATGCAAAAAAGTGAAGTAGCTTTATTGTTTCATCAAAATGATATTTTTGCTTGCTCTGCAACAGGCTCTGTAGTGCTGATTAAATTGCAAAATGCCGATGAAACATTGGGTTTTATGGCGATTAGTAGCCAAGATGCCGAGCACTTTGATCCGAGAATGGATACGCTACTGTTGAACCAGTTTAGTAAATTAGTGGCAAAACTTTTGTCTAAACAGTTATAAACGGATGAAATTTTACCGCCGATTACAAGCTGTTCGTGCCATTAGCTTTGACTTAGATGATACGCTGTATGCGAATAAGCCGATCATGGTTAATGCTGAAGCAAAAATGTTGGCTTACTTTAAGAAACATTTTCCTCAAACGGCGATACAAGGAGAGCAAGCTTGCCGTCAATACTGGCAGAAATTTCGAGCTCAAGCCTTAGCGCTTACACCGTCATTAATTCACGATGTTTCTGCATTGCGTTTGAAAAGCTATCACTTGGCCATTATGGCATTGGGTGTTGAACATAAGCTGGCTTTAGCACAGGCACAGCAAGCCTTAAATTATTTTATAGAACAACGCAGTGATTTTGAACTTCCTGAGGCGAGTAAGCGGTTGTTAACTCAGCTTGCCAAGATTTACCCGTTAGTTGCAATAACCAATGGTAATGTTGATTTTAATAAACTAGGCTTACCTCATTATTTTCAGGCAATTTATGCTCCCGGTCATGGTATTGAACGTAAGCCCAGCGTTATGATGTTTACTCAAGCCTGTCAGCAATTAGCCATTACACCTCAACAGTTACTTCATGTGGGCGATTGTGGTCATGCTGATATTTACGGTGCATTGCAGGCTGGTTGTCAAACGGCATGGTTAAATCGTTATACGGTTGGTAAGCCAATCAAAGTGTTGCCTCATCTTGAGCTCACCAGTATTGAAGAACTTGTTTTATTGGCTCAATAAGAGGCAAATAGGCATTGAAAAGATTATTTAACTAAACCGTATCAGAGCGTAATAATAAATAATCTCTTATTGCTGGCGAAGACCAGCCTCAACTAATTTTTCAACTTGTTATTTTATCATAATGAGTACATAGGTTTTTTTTATGGATGTTTCACAATTACTTGATGGTTTAAATGACAAACAGCGAGAAGCCGTTGCCGCACAACCACAAAATATGTTGGTGCTTGCGGGGGCTGGTAGTGGTAAAACGCGGGTATTAGTACACCGTATTGCTTGGCTAATGAAAGTTGAACAAGTTTCTCCTCATAGTATTTTAGCGGTAACCTTTACCAATAAAGCAGCGGCTGAAATGCGAGCGCGGGTAGAGCAAACCGTCGGGGGCAATATTCATGGTATGTGGATTGGCACTTTTCATGGTTTAGCGCATCGGTTACTACGCATGCACTTTCAAGAAGCTAAATTACCACAAAGTTTTCAAGTGCTTGATGCAGATGACCAACAGCGCTTAATTAAACGTGTTATTCGGGCACTTAATTTAGATGAAAAGCGTTGGCCAGCAAAACAGGCACAATGGTATATTAATGCCAAAAAAGATGAAGGCTTACGTCCTGAACATATTGAATGTCATTATGATCCAACCGAACAAACCTTTCGTGATATTTACCAAAGTTATCAGCAAACCTGTGATCGTTCAGGGTTAGTTGATTTTGCTGAATTACTGCTACGGGCTCATGAACTTTGGTTAAATAATCCTATTTTACTAGCACATTACCAACAACGCTTTAGCCATATATTAGTTGATGAATTTCAAGACACCAATGCTATTCAATATGCCTGGTTAACTTTGTTAGGACAACAAAGTGGTAATGTCATGATTGTGGGCGATGATGATCAATCTATTTATGGCTGGCGTGGCGCTAAAATAGAAAACATTCAACGTTTCTTAACTGACTTTACGGGTGCAGAAACTATTCGCCTTGAGCAAAACTATCGCTCTACTGGACATATTCTTAAAGCCGCGAATGAACTTATAGCTAACAATAATCATCGACTAGGCAAAGAATTATGGACTGATGATAACGATGGTGAAAAAATATCCGTTTATGCCGCATTTAATGAATTAGATGAAGCGCGCTTTATTGCTGGTCGTATTGAACAATGGCGTAGTGATAATAATTCACTTGATGACGTGGCTATTTTGTATCGCAGTAATGCGCAATCTCGTGTATTAGAAGAAGCCCTACGCCATGCACATTTACCTTATCGTATTTATGGCGGGTTAAAGTTTTTTGAACGCCAAGAAATTAAAGATGCACTGGCTTATATGCGCTTAATTGCTAACCGTAATGATGATGCGGCTTTCGAGCGCGTTGTCAACACACCAACGCGGGGCATAGGTAATCAAACTCTTGCGTTAGTGCGCGATGCGGCTAAAAGTTTAGAAATTACTTTGTGGCAGGCTTGTAAACAACTATTAGCACAACAACAGTTTACGGGGCGAGGTGGTAAAGCTATTAGCCAGTTTTTAACTCTGATTGATCAACTTGAAGATGATTCAAGTCAGTTAGATCTAGATCAACAAGTGAATTTTGTAATTCAATACAGTGGCTTAAAAGCGATGTATGAAGCTGAAAAAGGTGAGCGAGCCGCCGCTCGTATTGAAAACTTAAATGAGCTTGTAACAGCATGCCAAACGTTTGAGGTTGATCCCGAGCTTGCTGATGAGCAAGATCCGCTAACGGCTTTTTTAACCCATGCGGCTTTAGAAGCAGGTGATGCACAGGCTGATGAATATGAAAGTGCGGTACAATTAATGACAATGCATTCGGCTAAAGGCCTTGAATTTCCACTTGTTTTTATTGCAGGCCTTGAAGATGGTATGTTTCCGTCGCAACAGTCGTGTGAAGAAATGGGGCGTTTAGAAGAAGAGCGCCGCCTGTGCTATGTAGGCATGACGCGAGCTATGCAAAAACTTTATTTATGTCATGCCGAAACAAGGCGGCTTTATGGCCAACAAAAATATCATCGCCCGAGTCGTTTTTTAAAAGAACTACCAAGCGAATGTTTAGACGAAATACGCTTACGTAGCCAAGTTACTATGCCAACCGATACCGGGCGATTTTCAGCAAAAATAGCCAGTGAAAATTTTGATAACAGCGGCTATAGTTTAGGACAAAGAGTATTGCATACAAAATTTGGCGAAGGCACAGTGATCAACTATGAAGGTTGTGGTGCACAAAGTCGTATTCAAATAAATTTTGATAACGTGGGCAGTAAATGGCTGGTGGTTTCATACGCTAAACTGCAAGCAATATAGAAAAATTACAACAGAAAAGAGGTAGGGCTAGAATGGCACAACGTTTATTAGTGGTGGAAGATAGTAAGCCAATAGCAACAGTTATAAAGCAAATCGCGCAAGCTTTGCAATTTGAAGTAACCATAGCAAAAAGTTTAGCAGAAGTAGAAGAAATACTGGCAACAGATAATGATTTTTTTGTCGCCACCATTGATTATTCGTTACCTGATGCCAACGATGGTGAAGCTATTGCTTGTGTGCTTTCTCATGGCATTCCTGGTGTGGTCTTAACGGGAAAAATGGATGATGACACCCGTCAAAAAATATTATCACAAGCCGTTATTGATTATATCCCCAAAGAAAATACCCAAGCCTTTCTTTATTTAAAACGTATTTTACAATGGCAAAAAACCAATCACCTTAACAGTATCCTTGTGGTTGACGACTCATCTTCAGCAAGAAACCATGTTGTAGAATTATTAAAACGACGTAACTTTACCGTATTCACTGCAAATAATGGAGTACAAGCGTTAGAGCGATTGGCACAACACCCTGAAATAAAAATGGTTATTACCGATTTAGAAATGCCTGAAATGGATGGTATTCAACTCACCAATGAAATTCGTAAAAAATATAACCGTGAGAATTTGTCAGTTATTGGTATTTCTGGCGCTAGTAATGGTATTCATTCAGCGCGCTTTATTAAAAATGGTGCCGATGATTTCTTACGTAAACCCTTTTGTCCTGAAGAATTTTATTGTCGTATTACACAAAATATTGAAAGTTTAAACAATATTGCGCAATTACAAATAGCGGCAACCACAGATTATTTAACAGAACTACTTAATCGCCGTGCTTTTTTTAATGAAGCACAAAGCCGTATTAATGGTTACAGTAAGCGAGATATTTCGTATGGCTTAGCCATGATTGATATTGATCATTTTAAAGCGGTAAATGATACCTATGGGCATGAGGCTGGCGATCAAGCATTAAAAGTTATTGCGCTCTATTTACGTAAGCATTTTGGCTCAGGTTTAACTGCACGTATCGGTGGTGAAGAATTTGCGGTATTACTGCCAGGGTTAGATGAAGATCAGCTACATGGCAAATTAGAAAATTTTCGTCGTGATATTGCTGTTTCTATGATCCCAACAGGAGAATATGAAATTTCTGTCTCAGTTAGTATTGGTGCTATATTTAACAGCCGAGATTTATTACCTAAACAGCTTAATGATGCAGATAACGCCTTGTATCGAGCTAAAGAAAATGGCCGCAATCAACTTTGTGTACACGGCTATGAAGAGGAAGAATAATAGATCTGCTTGTCAGTAAAAGCTAAGCATAAAAAAGGGGCTATTAGCTCCTTTTTTATTCAGGTAAAGTAGGTTAGGGTAGTGAACTCCCTTTTTTAATGGAATGCCTCATGAAAAAAATATTAATGACTTTAATTATCACATTACCTTTATTTGCTTGCCAAGCAGAGCAAGAACAAACTAATACTGTAGTAGATAAAAAAGTATCTGCTAGCCCACAACAAGTTAATAATAATTTAACGGTTGTGCCCGCAAAACAACTAGCCGTGAAGGATAAAAAATCAATGAGTGAGTACAAAGGCACTATACATTTTCTCAATTTAGAAGGTGGTTTTTATGGCATTGTTACTGAAAACGGCGTTAAATTATTACCGATGAATTTAGCGAAAGAATATCAAAAACCAGGTGCCGTGGTAAAAGTAAAAGGTGAAACCCTTGATGTTATGACGATTCAACAATGGGGAACGCCCTTTAAGATTACAGCGATTGAAATTATTGAATTAAAGGATGTTGGTGATCCAAGTTTTTAAGAGAAGCAAATGAAATGGCTAACTTAGATGCACATTGGAATGCAATTTACCGCAAGAAAAACGATCAACAATTAGGTTGGTATGAAGAGGATTTATCGCAGACTTTTAAGTTTCTAGCAAAAATCACACAAAAGACTGATGCGGTTACCTTAGTAACAGGCGCAGGTACATCTTTGTTAGTTGATCAATTAAGTGCGCAAGGATATCACCTTATTATTAATGATATTAGTGATGCCGCGTTAGATAAATTGCGCCAAAGAATTAGTTATGCAGATAAACACCAGTGGCTTTGCCACGATATAGCCAACCCCTTACCCAACACGATCACAACGGTTGATCTTTGGATAGATCGAGCGGTACTGCATTTTTTACTCTCAGAAGAGGCTATTGATCGTTATTTTGCCAATATTCAAGGTGTTGTTAGCAAAGGTGGCTTTGTTTTATTGGCTGAATTTTCTACCACAGGGGCAAGTCAATGCGCAGGCTTAAAGGTACATCGTTATAGTTTGGCTGAAATGCAACAGCGCTTAGGTGAAAGTTTTACCTTAATAGCCGCCGAAGATTATAACTATATTAACCCTTTTGGTGAGGTGCGTCCTTACCTTTATGCGTTGTTTCAAAGAGTTATAGCAATTTGATTAAGCTCTTTAGCACAAACAAGCGGCTGCTTAAATTCTGTGATATACACATGATCATTAAAAAATTGTAACTGGTAAAGTTTTTGGTAATCACTTTCTGCTAACGGTTTATTTAATGCATCATTGTTGGTTAATAACGCCAACAAGGCGGTGGTGGTATTGCTATGGCCAACAATTAGCGCCGTTTCTTTAAGTGTTTTTAGCTGTAAAGCAAGCTGAGTTAAAGAGCTAGGTAAATAATGCTTTATTGGTAAAGCTTTTTGCTTTGCTGTTGGTGCCGCTGTATTCATAGTGCGTTGGTAAGCTGTACTGTAAATCGCTTCTATATTAATAGGCGCTAACAGTGTGGCCAGTTGTTTGGCTCTGAGTTTTCCGCAAGCAGTTAATTGAGGATCTTTACCGACCTGTTTTTCTGCATGGCGCACTAAATAAAGACTAAAGTAGCTATCATCATCGTTAGCAATAGCCGATAAAGGCAATAAGGTTGCAATAATCAGTAAGTAAATAAACCTTGTCATTAAAATAACCTATTTAAACCATTTAAAGCGGCAACACGAAAAGCTTCAGCCATTGTTGGGTAATTAAAAGTGGTTTCTACAAAGTATTCAATAGTATTGCCTTCCCCTTTTTGTTGCATTATTGCTTGGCCAATATGAATTATTTCTGCCGCGTTTTCACCAAAACAATGAATACCTAAAATCTCTTTGCTTTCACGATGAAAGAGTATTTTTAATGAACCGACTAAATTATTGGTAATTTGAGCGCGTGCTAAATGCTTAAACTGGGCGCGTCCTACCTCATAAGGTACTTTTGCCTCGGTAAGTTCTTGCTCGGTTTTACCAACCGAGCTAATCTCAGGAATAGTATAAATACCCGTGGGAATGTCATTAATTAACGTGGTTTTATTCGCATTTTTTAACATGGCGTTAGCGGCAATACGCCCTTGATCAAAAGCGGCGCTGGCTAAACTTGGATAACCCGTTACATCTCCCACAGCATAAATATTTTCAACTTCAGTTTGGTAACTGTCATTAACATTGAGTTGGCCGCGGCTATTAGCCTTTAAGCCAGCAGCTTCTAAAGCTAAATCAGCGGTATTACCTGTGCGACCATTGGCAAAAAGTAGGCAGTCGGCTTTCATCTTTTTACCTGATTCTAAATGCACAATAACCGCATCATCATTGGCATCAACTCGTGAAATTTGTTCACCGTGACGAATAACTACGCCATTGTTCCAAAGGTGATAACTTAATGAGTCAGACATTTCATCATCAAGAAAAGAGAGTAAGCGATCGCGCGTATTAACGAGATCAACCTTAACACCTAAGCCACGAAAAATAGAAGCATATTCACAACCAATAACACCTGCGCCATAAATAATAATATGACGTGGGGCATGAGCAAGCGATAAAATACTGTCAGAGTCGTAAACTCTTGGGTGGTTAAAATCAATATTATCAGGGTGATAAGGACGAGATCCAGTAGCGATAACAATTTGTGCAGCAGTTATTTTTTCAATAGAACCGTCGTGACGCAATATGCGAATAGTATGGGCATCAATAAATGATGCTTCACCCAAAAAATGTTTTACATGATTACGTTTATAAAAACCACTTCGTAGTTTAACTTGTTTACGAACAACAGCTGAGGCATGACTTAAAATATCTTGAAAAGTTAAATGTTTAGTGTCTTCTCCATCGTTGAATAAAGGGTTTGAATTAAACTCAATTAAGCGGCTAACCGATTGTCGTAATGCTTTTGACGGTATGGTTCCCCAATGAGTACAGCCGCCACCGACCTTATGAT
Organism: Alteromonadaceae bacterium; assembly: GCA_015487235.1. GTDB lineage: Bacteria > Pseudomonadota > Gammaproteobacteria > Enterobacterales > Alteromonadaceae. Next base: position 13,185 of record WFQC01000055.1, on the reverse strand, counting down.
AACGCTCGATTACAGCAACTTTTTTCTGCTGTTTAGCTAAATTCATTGCAGCGCCTTCACCACCAGGACCTGTGCCAATAATTATTGCGTCATAATCATATTGTTTGCTTGCTGAAGATAGCTTTGTCATTGAGAATTCCTCTTTAATCAACTTGTTAAAAATACTAGCATGAAATTTAACGGCTGTTGATCTTTTCAACTTAAATGCTGATGAGCAGGGTTGTTTTAGCCTGAGTAAAATGATCCTTGATGATTTTCAAAAGCAGTTAAAATGAAGCTTATTACGAAAAAGATAATAATTTAGACACTTTTCTATAAAATATAAGCAAAGTTGCTATTAAGTTAAACTATTTCGATAATTTTCAGGGGTTATATTGCACTTATAGCTATTGTTTATATTGGTCTAACCTCTCGTATTTAAGCGATATAAGCATTGTTTATTATGAAAATAAGCTTGATAATCTAAAGGTGGTTGCAATAGTATAAAATTGTGTAAAACAGTGCCCAAGGTTTTTATTCTTTTATCTTTTTTATTTTCAATAGGACAACATCATGACAGATTTTCGCCAGCAAGCTTTAGATTATCACGCCTTTCCTAAGCCAGGAAAAATTAGCGTTGAGCTTACTACCCCTGCAGAAACCGCTCATGATCTTGCTCTCGCTTACAGCCCTGGTGTCGCTGAACCTGTGCGTGCCATTGCCGAAAACCCTGACGATGTTTACAAATATACTGCAAAAGGTAATACCGTTGCGGTGATCACTAATGGTACTGCTATTTTAGGGTTAGGTAATTTAGGTGCCATGGCTTCAAAACCGGTAATGGAAGGTAAGTCATTATTATTTAAACGTTTTGCTAATATTGATTCCTTTGATATTGAAGTAAAACATAAAACTGTAGACGACTTTATTGATACCGTTGCTAATATTGCTGATAGTTTTGGTGGCATTAACCTTGAAGATATTAAAGCCCCTGAGTGCTTTGTGATAGAAAAGGCGCTGAAAGAGCGTTGTCGCATTCCCGTTTTTCATGATGATCAACATGGTACGGCGATTGTGACTGCTGCTGGTATGTTGAATGCTCTAGATATTCAAGGCAAAGAGATTAATCAAGTAAATATTGTTTGTATGGGAGCAGGCGCTGCTGCAATTGCGTGCATGGAGTTACTTATTAAATGTGGTGCTCAGCGTGAAAAAATATATATGCTTGATACCAAAGGCGTTATTCATACTCGTCGCGATGATTTAAATGAATATAAGCGATTATTTGCTAATAATACCGATAAACGCACTTTAGAAGATGTAATTTGTGGTGCTGATGTTTTTGTTGGGGTTTCTGGGCCTAATTTATTGTCAGCTGAACACGTAAAAATGATGGCAGATAACCCTGTTATTTTTGCTTGTTCAAACCCTGATCCTGAAATTAAGCCTGAAATAGCACATGCGGCACGCCCTGATGTTATTGTTGCTACAGGGCGTTCAGATTATCCGAATCAAGTTAACAATGTATTGTGTTTCCCTTTTATTTTTCGTGGTGCATTAGATGTGCGTGCAAAAACCATTAATGATGAAATGAAAGTGGCCGCGGTGCATGCTATTCGTCAGTTAGCAAAAGAAGAGGTGCCTGAAGATGTGTTAATCGCTAGTGGTGATTCTTCACTTACCTTTGGCAAGGAGTATATTATTCCTAAACCGATGGATCCTCGTTTATGTGCGCGCGTAGCTAAAGCTGTTGCACAAGCCGCTGTTGAATCTGACGTGGCGGCTTTACCTATACCTAATAATTATAGGCAAGAATAATTATTTTTATATTATTTAAAAAAACGGTAATAGTGGTGAACTATTACCGTTTTTTTGATTGAGCACTGTGTATTATCACTTAATCGTTAGGATCTTGTTCATACTCTGAAAAATCAGTAATACCACGCTCGGCTAATACTTTTTTGACACTAGCAGGGATATTATCGTGATTATCTTTTGCTAAATCTGCATCATCGGGTAAAGGTTGCCCAGTAAATGCGTGTAAAAAAGCTTCACACAATAATTCACTGTTTGTTGCATGACGCAAATTATTGACTTGTCTGCGAGTTCGTTCATCGGTTAATACTTTTAACACACGCAAGGGGATAGATACGGTTATTTTTTTTACTTGTTCGCTCTTTTTCCCGTGTTCAGCGTATGGATTGATGTATTCTCCATTCCACTCTGCCATAAAAAATTCCTCATTAATAAGACCTGACGAATTGTACTGACTGCTACAGCTTAGTCAACTATGAATGGTTAAAAGGATAAAGCTATAGAAGTTTAGATGGCTAAAAATAGCTTGACCTAGTGTTTTAAAGCGTATAGAGTTTTAGACGTCTAAACATCTACACATATAGTTAGGAGTTATTATGCCGTATTCAAAACAGGAAAATCAGCCTAAACTTGCCACTACAGCCGTGCAAGCAGGCATTAATGCTGATGCCAATCATCGTGCAGTTGTAGCTCCTATTTATTTGTCTAGCACCTATGCGTTAAAAGGATTTAATGAAAAAGGACAGTTTGATTATTCGCGTACGGGCAACCCAACTCGAGCTACTTTCGCCCAAGCCGTTGCAGAATTAGAGCAAGGCAGTGTAGGTATTGTCACCAGTACAGGTATGTCGGCAGTGCATTTATTATGTCAATTATTAAACCCAGAAGATACGGTTGTTATTCCTCATGATTGTTATGGTGGAAGTTATCGCTTATTTACTCATTTAGCCAAGCGCGGTTTATTTAAGGTGCTAGTGGTTGATCAAAATAATGAACAAGCATTAGCCAGTGCTTTAGCCTCTCACCCTAAGTTAGTCTTGATTGAAACGCCGAGTAACCCACTATTACGTATTGTTGATATAGAAAAAATAGCGCAGGCTAGCCACCAAGTTGGCGCTTTGGTTGCGGTTGATAATACCTTTTTATCGCCCGCATTACAGCAACCCTTATTGTTAGGGGCTGACATTGTTTTTCATTCAACAACCAAGTATTTAAATGGTCACAGTGATGTTGTTGGTGGCGTACTAGTTACCAAAGAACAAGCGTTAGGTGAGCAGCTGGCTTGGTGGGCTAATTGCATTGGTATTACGGGCTCTGCTTTTGACAGTTATTTATCGCTACGTGGTTTAAAAACGCTTGCTGTTCGTTTGAAACAACACCAAGAAAATGCTACGCAAGTGGCAACCTTTTTACAAGCACATGCTGCGGTCAACAAAGTTTATTTTCCTGGCTTAGCAGATCACCCTAATCATGATATTGCACAACGTCAGCAATATGGTTTTGGTGCGATGTTAAGTTTTGAGCTTAAAGGCGATGTTGACGCGGTTAAAACCTTATTTGCTGAACTAAAATTATTCACTTTGGCGCAGTCTTTAGGTGGTGTTGAAAGCTTAATTAGTCACCCCTCAACTATGACTCATGCCGGTATGGAGCTTGAAGCACAATTAGCGGCGGGTATTAGCCAATCATTAATACGTATTTCAGTAGGCATTGAAGATATTGACGATATTATTGCTGATTTAGAGCAGGCGTTAACCGCTAGCCAAGTAACAGCCAATACCAATGTAAAAAACTCAAAACCGTCTGCACATAGTGGACAAAAACTAAGCCCAGCTTTTAATGGATTTTGGTAAAAATGAATCAATGTAATTTAGCTGAGCAGTATGCTCTTAATGAAAATAAATTAGTAAAACACGGTGTAAATGTTCACAAGTTTGGGGGAAGTAGTTTAGCTAATGTCGCTTGTATCAACCGTGTCGTTGATATTATCAGTAAGAATTGCCAACTCAATGATATTGTAGTGGTTTCAGCCAATGGTGATACTACAGATCAGCTTTTTGCTCTGTTATCACTTGCTCAGAATAATGTTGAACAAATACCTGTAGCGTTGCTTGCTTTACAACAGCAACAACAATTATTGATCGATGAATTACTACCAGCTGCGGCAGCACAAGAAGTTTTAATGCAATTACGGCAAGATATTGAACAACTTGCATTGTGGCTAACTCACGCTGTAGCGCAACAAAACAATATTCTTGCCTTGGGTGAGCTGTGGTCTGCTCGACTGTTATCTGCCTTATTAAATTCACGGGTTTGTCCCAGTTATTATCTTGATGCCCGTGATTTTTTAATCATCAATAATGCTTTTGAGTGTATCGTTGATGAAAAAGAAAGTGCGACTCGATTTCGTCAATTACAAAAAGCGCAGCAATTAGTGGTTGTAACCGGTTATATTGCTAAAGATGTAGCACAACAAACTTGTACTTTGGGGCGTAATGGCAGTGATTATTCTGCCACTATTATGGCAGCACTCACTCAGGCAAATAATGTTACTTTATGGACCGATGTTGATGGTATTTATAGTGCCGATCCTCGTATTGTGCCTAATTCTCGAAAACTACATCGCTTACCTAACGAAGTGGCCAAAGAATTAGGGCGCTTGGGTAACCCAGTGCTACACGCAAAAACACTCAAGCCATTAACCGATAAAAATATTCATCTGCATGTTGCCAGTAGTTTTGATGCACAAGTTGCGGGCACAGAAATAGGTCACTTTGGACAAATCGCTCAGCAAGAACTTTCGGTGACTTTTCTCAATGAATTAGTACTAGTTCAAGCTGATAGCCTAAAGGGAGAAAGAGCACAACTTGCTGTACAATTATTTAACGGTATTTGTGCAAATTCACAACAAGGTTTTGTGGTGATCAAACAAGAAAATCAACCAGCGCTAATTGCTTGGCTAACTGATCCTCGTGAAGCAATTGATAGCCGTTGTTGCGCTATTATCGCGGTGGTTGGTTATAATGTTGCTGATCGAGGTGATGTAAAAGCACGCTTTAAGCGTTCACTTAAAAATAATGCGCCCTTGCATCTAGTAAACAATGCGAGCCAACACAGTTTAATTGCGATTTTAGCCGATCATTGTACGGTTGAGTTACTAAATCATGTTCATCATCAAGTAACAAAAGAAGCCAAACAAATTGGTTTAGTGGTGGCGGGATTAGGTAATATTGGCCAGCGTTTTCTTGATTTTTTACCTGCACAGCTCAATCAGGTTGCGGCGTTAGAAAATGCGCATTTGGTTGCCTTGCTTAGTTCCAACAAAATATTGATCAATAATGATGGCATTGAAGCAAAACAAGCCTTGAGCTTATTTGAGCAGCAGGCGGTAAATTATCAACAGAACGAATTTCTTGAGTGGTTAAATCATCACCCATACGATGAGCTGGTGATTATTGATATCACCCCAAGTGAAGCTTTTAGCCGCTTATATGTTAATTTTTTTCAACAAGGCATTCATGTTATAGGCGCTAATAAATGGGCTGCTGCTAGCGATAGCGACTTTTACCATTTACTCATTAAAAGCGCACAAAAAAATCATTGTTTATGGTTAGGAAATACCACAGTAGGCGCTGGTTTGCCGGTGAACTATGCCATTAAAGATTTATTAAACAGTGGTGATACCATTACAGAAATTTCAGGTATATTTTCAGGCACCTTGTCTTGGCTTTTTGAAAAATATGATGGCAGTAAGCCCTTTAGCGAGCTATTAATTGACGCCTTAGCGCAAGGTTTAACAGAGCCTGATCCTCGGGAAGATTTATCAGGACGAGATGTACAACGCAAACTTTTAATCTTGGCAAGGTTAGCAGGTTTTAATTTATCGTTAGACGATATTCAGTGCCAAAACTTAGTACCAGAATATTTACAAAGCGTTAGTAAAGCTGACTTTCTTACCAGAGTGAATGAGCTTGATGATTTTTTTGCCGCACAACTTGCACAAGCAAACGCTAAACAGGCGTGTATTCGTTATATTGCACAATTTAAGGTGAAAAAGGGGCATTTAACGGCAGAGGTTAAATTAGCTGAGTTAGCGAAAGATCATGCGTTTGCTAAATTAACACCTTGTGACAATATTTTTCAAATTAAGAGCCAATGGTATCAAGAAAATCCATTAATTATACGTGGCCCCGGCGCAGGTAGAGATGTTACTGCTGGCGGTCTACACTCAGATTTAGTTAGCATTTGTCAGCAATTGGCGAGCAAAAAAATACCAGTTACAATTAAGGGGATAAACGAATGAGTTATAGTCATGCCAGACAAGTGGAGTCATTAAATCGCAGTTTAAGCGAAGTGAGTGATGATATTCAGGTGTCGTTTGAATTCTTTCCGCCTAACTCGCCTGAAATGGAAACAACCTTATGGAATTCTATTGAACGTTTAGCGCCGTTAAAGCCAAGTTTTGTGTCAGTAACCTATGGTGCTGGTAGCGGTACGCGAGATCGTACTCATGATATTATTAAACGCATTCAAAAAGATACCGCGCTTATTGCAGCACCTCACCTAACGTGTATTGACGCGAGTCGAGAAGAATTAATCGCCATTGCCAAAGATTATTGGCAGAGTGGTGTACGCCATATTGTTGCCTTACGAGGCGATTTACCGAATAGTACAGAAAAACCCACAATGTATGCCGCTGATTTAGTTGAGTTATTGCGTTCAGTGGCTGATTTTGATATTTCGGTTGCCGCTTACCCTGAAGGGCATCCTGAAGCGCCCAACCCACAGTTTGATTTACTCAATCTAAAACGTAAAATTGATGCGGGTGCTAATCGTGCCATTAGTCAGTTCTTTTTTGATATTGAGTCATACCTACGTTTTCGTGATCGTTGCGTTACTGTTGGTATTGATGTTGAAATTATTCCGGGTATTTTGCCTGTCACCAATTACAAAATGCTAGAACGTTTTGCCAAGTTAACCAATGTGCATGTACCCAGTTGGATGCCAAAAATGTATGAAGGGCTTGATGATGACGAAATGACTCGTCGCTTAGTGGGGGCAAATATTGCTATGGAGCAGGTCAAGGTATTAAGCCGAGAAGGAGTTAAGAATTTTCATTTTTATACGCTAAACCGTGCTGAACTTAGTTATGCTATTTGTCATACCTTGGGGATACGCCCTCAAAAATAGTCTTTAAGTTATTGTTATTTAAATGTTTTGGTGGTTTTAATGCGAAAGAACATTTATTTGTTTCTTTCGCTTTTTTTCGCTAGCATAGAGTGATTCCTTTTCTTGTCTTGTATTATGGCAGGCTATGTACAACGAAACGCAGTTTACTCAACAGATCAAAGATCTCCTCAAACGGATCTCTCACCCGTCAGGTAATTCTGTTATTGCACAAGCCAGTGATTATTTTGCGACTAATGTTCAAGAACAACAGCACCTTGATGCGATGCAAGATAGGGTGACAGAAGTTAAAGAAAAACTTATTAATGCCAAAACCGACAAAGAAAAAAAGCAATATCAACATAAACTTGCCACAGCAGAGAAAGATCTGCAATACAATGCAGCGCAATTAGAAGAACAACGTTTAGCCCGTCATGACCATTTAGTACATATTGCACAAGAAATATTAGCATTAGCTGAAGGGGCTAACTTTGAAGAAACAATACGTAAATCTTCAAAAATATTGGGCACTATTCATTTATTGAGCCCCGTTGAGGGTAAAAAGGTTGCTGAAAATAATGATCGCAGCAAGCCCTTTTATAAAGCGGTATTGTGCCTACGTTTATTTGATCAGCTTTATATGGAGGGATTAATCAGCGATCCTTATGTGTTGTCACAGCTAAAATCTGTACCACCAGAGCAATATAAGTATTTCATTAATGAAAATGATGAAAACTATCAAAAATTTGCCGAACTCGTTAAAATTCCATTAATTATGGTGGCCATATTGCAAGATATAGGCAACCACCATCCTAAAGCACAGCGTATTTTGTATGGAGAAACAGCCACAGCAAACCCGTATAGAACTTTAGCGCAAGAAGAGCGTAAAGAATTATTACAAACCAATTACACCGAAACGTTTAAGTATCTTTCTGCTGGTATAGGTGCAGGCAAATATTTAGGTAATTATCGCGCTGAGCGCACAGAGTTTAATCAAAAAGAGCAACAAAAAGTTGCCTTTATGCAGTCAATATTGAAACGCTGGGCAAAACCGCAAGACGTTATGGGTAACTTATTGAAAGTACCACAAATTTATTTATCAATCGTATTATCAACAAAAGCAAATTTTGACTATCGCTTATTACCTAAAGTTTATCAAATACTTGAGTTAAACGTTGAGCGAGGTCATTGTAATAAAAAAATAGTGGCAGCTTTATATAAAATAACGGGCATGTTTCCAATGGGCTATGGCATAACCTATATTCCTAAAGACTCTACAGGCCAGCCATTAGAGCGTTATGAATATGCTATTGTGACTTATCTTTATCCAGAAAATCCTGAAGAGCCTTATTGTCGAGTCGCGACACGTAGCCTAACTTTTATTAGCCGTGGGCAAGATGTGGTGATTAAAAAAAATGAAAATCTTTATTTTCCAGCTACGGCTAAACAGTTATCTAAAATGAGCAAAGAACGTTTGCTTGAAATACTTGAACTACTTGCTTCAAATTATCAAGAGCGTAAGGATCTCGATGTTATTCCACGTTGTTGGCATGCTCGAGAGTTTTTCTCTATTGGTAAAAACCAAAACCTCTGGAACAAAGCTAACGAAACTTAGTTATTAAGTGGAAGCGCGCATAATATTTTCAATTTGTTCTTCATAATCAAACCATTGCATTTCAATGTCTTCTATTTTTTGTTTTAACTCTGCTTGGTTTTTTAGTAGTGTTGTGAGCTTTGCTTTGTGCTCGGCTTGATAAATTTCACTGTCGGCTAAAGTCACTTCAATAGTATTTAATTGTTGCTGTAACTGTTGTAATTGTTGCGCTAATTTTTGTGCCTTTTTCTTGAGTGGTGCGGCTTTTTGGCGTAAAGCAGCTTGTTCTCGACGCTGATCTTTTTTTACAACTGTCGGTGATGTTTTGGCGGTTTTGCTATGAATGTGTTTTTTATCTTCATTGAGCCATTGTTGGTAATCATCTATATCGCCATCAAAGTCGGTTACTTCACCATTGCCCACCAAATAAAATTCATCAACGCAAGATTCAAGCAAATAACGATCATGGGCAATTAAAATTAATGCACCCTCAAATGCTTGTAAGGCAACGACGAGGGCTTGGCGCATTTCTAAGTCTAGGTGGTTTGTTGGTTCATCTAGTAGTAGTAATTGTGGTTTTTCTAACACAATTAAGGCTAATACTAGGCGGGCTTTTTCACCACCTGACATTGTCTCAATGGCTGATAATGCTTGATCTCCACTAAAGCCAAAGCTACCTAAAAAGTTACGTGCCGCTAATTCAGTCATTGATTTTTTGGCTTGTAATATATGTGCCAACGCAGTGCTACCAGCGTGTAATTGCTCTAATTGGTGTTGAGAAAAGTAACCAATTTTTAGCTCTTGAGCACAATAACGCTCACCATGAAGTAGGGCTAATTCACCAGCTAATGATTTGATCAGTGTAGATTTACCCGCACCATTGCGTCCTAATAAGCCAATACGGCTACCCGGTACAAGCGTTAGGTTTACTTTAGATAATATACGCGTATTAGGTTGATAACCGCAATCAGCATCTGTTAGTGATAATAAGGGATAAGGTAAGTGCTCAGGTTTGGCAAACGAAAAACTAAATTGGCTATCAACGTGTGCGGGAGCCAATTCAGGCAATTTTTGTAAGCGCTTTAAACGGCTTTGTGCTTGTTTCGCTTTGCTTGCTTTAGCGCGAAAACGATCAACAAAAGCAGTTAAATGCGCCACTTCTTTTTGTTGTTTTTGATATTGAATTGTTTGTTGCGCTAGTTGCTCGGCTCGCTGGCGTTCAAAAGCGCTGTAGTTGCCCGAATAAAGTTTAGCTTTTTGGCGCTCAATATGTAGTATTTCGGTGACTACATCATCTAAAAAATCGCGATCATGAGAAATAAGCACTAAGGTGCCCGTAAAGCGCTTTAACCAACGTTGTAACCAAATAACGGCATCTAAATCTAAATGGTTTGTTGGCTCATCAAGTAATAACAGATCAGCTCGGCTAATTAATGCCTGAGCTAAGTTTAAGCGCATGCGCCAGCCGCCTGAAAAGGCACTAACAGGATCTGCTAATTGTGATTGACTAAAACCTAAGCCATGCAGCAATTCACTTGCGCGAGCGGGCAGACTATAACCGTGAATCGTGTCAATTTTATTGATAATTTCAGCTTCAGCATTACCGTTATTTTCTTGTCGTGCTTTATCTAACGCTTGTTCTAAGGCTCTAAATTCTTTATCGCCGTCCATAACGTAGTCTAATGCACTTTGACTTAATGCAGGCGTTTCTTGTTTTACTGTTGCTATTTTCCAATGGTTGGGTAATGTCAAATTGCCAGCATCAGGTGTTAATTCACCTAAAAAAGCGGCAAATAGTGAAGATTTTCCACAACCGTTTGCACCAACTAAACCCACTTTATGGCCGGGATTAATGGTAAAACTTGAAGCGGTGATTAAATTTTTAGCGCCACGATCTAAACTAAGTTGTTCAGCAACTATCAATGAAATTTATCCTGAAAAATAACGGGTAATGCACTATTGTCGCTTTTCTATAGGGGTGACTTCAAGGTAAAATGAAGTCTAATTGATAAAAAGTGAGTATGCTGTGAAAAAACGATTTATTGCTGGTGCTGTTTGTCCTCAATGTAAAGCGATGGATACTATGGCGTTAACTAAAGAGCAAGGTGTTGAAAAGGTAACTTGTGTTGCTTGTGGCGAACAAATGACACAACCTGAAGGTCATATCGAGAAAAAAGTTCGCGCACAAGAGCAAGTTATCGGTGTTTTTACACCAAAATAGTGAAAAACGCTATTAATATCAATTAATAATGTGGTGGCGGTGTGTCATCTTCACCCTCGATTCCACTATTAGGGCGTAATTCTTTTAAGCGCCCAGCAATTAATTTTAATTGTTGTTTTAATTCAGCAATTTCAGCTTGATGATTAGCCAGTTCACGGTTAAGTTGCTCAATAACATCATCTTGAAAAGCATGTCGAGTTTCTAAGCTATTAATACGATCATAAAGCTGTTCATCATCTGAAGATGTGTTTGCTTTTATTGGGGAATTAGCCATTTTTCTAAATATCCTGATGAACTGAGTGTATAAACAATGTGTTGGTTTTTTATTTTATCACCAAAAGCAACACTATACACAACAGCGCCTGAAGCGCGTTTTTTATCTTTAGGTGGTACAAACCATTCAGTGAGTCTTTCACCTGTAGCAATACTCCATACACTGACTTTACGGCTTGGTGAGCCAGTGAGCAGAGTCTTCCCGTCAGCAGAAAAGCGTACAGTGCTAAATATTTCTTGTCGTTGTGTATATTTTAATTTGCTGATTAATTTACCTGTTTTTAAATCCCAAATATTGGCTGTTTTACGACTATCGGCAGTAAATGCATAGCGTCCCTTAGGATCGAGAGCAACTTTACTTACCCGTGTAGGGTGGTTAAAACGGTAGATAACTTGGCCTGTTTTGGTGTCCCAAACATAAGCGACAAAGTCATTGCCACCAGAAATGGCGACGCGGCCATTAGGTAACATATCAACACTGTTAATTTTTTCGTGATGGCCTAAAAACTCTAAACGTCGACCAGTAGCAGGTGTTACATGCACTACAACGCCATTACTCTTACCTATAAGTAAATAACGCCCGTTATTGGCTACGGCAATATCACGAATATTTGATTCTCTGACCTGCCAATAGCCTTCTGATTGCCCTGTTTTCATATTCCACAAAGCAAACGCTTTTCGGTTAGCGGTTAAAACATGACTATTATTGGCGGCAATATCAATTAATAAAACTAAATTGTTAGCGGTATCTTGTTGCTGTGACCAGTTGTAAATAATTTGGTTTTTTTCTATATCCCATAAATCAATACCTCGCAGTGTTGAGGAAACAACGCTATAGCGGGCATCGGCTGAAATATCAGCCGCATAAGCACCACCAGCCGCTTGTAAGTGCCGTTGTAATGGCTGCTGGCTGCTAGGTTGGCAAGCTGATAAGAATAACATCAACACCAGTAAAGAGAGTATTTGTTTTAAATAACCTGAAGAAAACAACATTTATTTACTTTTTTCTTTGCGCGTTTGCCGTTAGTATAAGATGTTTTTTAGTATATACCAATGATGTGATTGGCTTTAAAGTTATTCATTATTGGCACATTTTTTAAATTGGAGTAATTTCTCCAATTGTACCGTTTTATGGAGAAATAGATGAAATTGTTAAAACCTACGGTTATTGCATTAAGTTTAGTTGCCGTTTTTGGCTGCCAACAAGAAGCCAAAAAAGAAGAAAATAAAGCCCCAGTGCTTGAAACTGAAATTCAAAAACAAGCGTATGGCTTAGGGGCTTCAATTGGCATGTACATGGAAAGAAACTTAGCAGAACAAGAAAAATTAGGCGTAACTTTAGATAAAAAACTAATTATGCAAGGTTTTCTTGATAGCCTTGATGGCAAAGCACTATTAAAACAAGATGAAATTCAAACCTTGTTAACAAGTCTTGATGCTACAATGAAACAAAAGCAACAAGAAAAAATTGCTAAACAGGCTGAAGACAACCTAGCTGAAGGGCAAAAGTTTCTTGCTGAAAATGCTAAAAAAGAAGGTGTTACGGTAACTGAATCAGGTTTACAGTACGAAGTATTAAAGGCGGGAGAGGGTGAAAAACCTAAAGCAACTGATACGGTAAAAGTGCACTATAAAGGTACCTTTTTAAATGGAGAAACCTTTGATAGTTCTTATGATCGTAATCAACCTGCGGTATTTCCGCTAAATAGAGTGATTAAAGGCTGGACAGAAGGCGTACAGTTAATGCCTGTGGGTTCTAAATTCAAATTTACTATTCCTTCAGATCTTGCTTATGGCCCTGTTGGTAGTCCGCCACGCATTCCAGGTAATGCTGTTTTACAATTTGAAGTAGAATTGCTTGAAATTGAAAAGCCAGAGCAACCCACGCAAGTAGGTGATGACAAGTAATACCAATTTGATTAAATTTCTTCTCAACTCAGAGCTATGCTCGATGTTTAATAACAAGGCAAATTTATTTAGATCTAGTCATTCTAAATCAAATAAACTTAACGCAGTTAGTGGGCATCGAGCAAGCTCCCGAAGGGCGAGTTTAAAAGGCTTATATGCTGCGTTATTGATTTTGACAAGGGAACAACCATTCTCTTCAATCAATGCCTTGCCTCTAAGTCTTTTAATT
>WFQC01000054.1 GCA_015487235.1 Alteromonadaceae bacterium | reverse complement strand
GTATAACTCATTGTTTTTAAACTTTGTTTACTGGTATTAATAATGACTTCAACAAAGTTATCTAAGGTTCTGTTAGAGTCTTCAACAAATGTTTCTAAAGTAGTTGTATTTTCATCACCAATAGAGCGCCCTTGCCCAAGTAAATGGTCAATCATGGTTTGTTGCTGTGTAGTAAGCTGTTGTAAAGCAAGAAAACTTTCTGAAACGCCTGTTACTGCATCTTTAACCAATACGGTAGCGCGATCTATCTCCTTTTCAATCGTACAAATACTTTCTTCTATTAACAGCTTTATCTCTGTAAAAGTATCTTTTAATAATGCATCATTAACCACGCTATCGTGTTTTTGCTCTGACAGTGATTCAGCAACAACCGTGTTGTTAGTTAACACAAATAAATTAATGGCTAACATAATAATCGCGATCAAAGGTGATAAATAAGGAATAGCAATAAAAAAGCCATTGATTGCGATAATAGCGAGCAAAACAACATTAAGCTGCATAAGTTGTTTAGGCGTAAGCATTAAGTTCATCCTTCATTTGTTGGCGATCTAAAGCGGCATAATTTAATAAATCATTCGCAATATCCATTAAAGGTAAAGCAACGTAATGCGCTGATAATTTATAAGCTGCTCCAGGCATTCCCCACACTAAACTACTTGATTGGTCTTGAATAATTGTTTTAGCACCTGCTTTTTTTAAAGCCAACATGCCTATAGCACCATCTTTTCCCATGCCTGTTAATAGTACCGCTTGCACATTGTCAGCAACAGGAATAAGTGATTCAAATAAAACATCAACGGCAGGTTTATGACGATTAACAGGTTCAGAATCATCAAGTAAACAAAATAAATTGCCGCCTTTTAGTTCAATTTTCAAATGCATATCGCCCGGAGCAATATAAGCATTGCCCGCTTTGATTTTTTGCCCATGGCGCGCTTCTTGTACTTGTATTGCACATTCTGCATCTAAACGTTTAGCAAAACGTTCACTGAAAATTTTGGGAATATGTTGTGTAATAACAATAGCTGGGGAATTTTCAGGCATGACACTTAACAAGTTTTTAATGGCTTCGTTTCCACCAGTTGAAGCCCCGATAGCAATAAGATGGTTTGCTCGGCTACAACCTGTAAAAGGTAATTTACTTTCACTATCAGACTTATTTAACCTTGATGAGAGTTGAAAGCTTTTTTGATCAACTTTGGCAGCCTGTTTTACTTTTTCAGTGAGTATTTGTGCAAAATTTGCGTTTTGGGTTAATAAGCTCGCATCAGTTGGCTTACCGATAAAATCAACAGCGCCTAATTCAAGTGCTTGCAGAGTAACATCTGCCCCCTTGGTTGTTAGTGTGGACAGCATAACGACAGGCATAGGGCGTAAACGCATCAAGTTTGCTAAAAAGGTAATACCATCCATTTTAGGCATTTCAACATCGAGGGTGAGCACATCAGGGTTTAATTTTTTTATTAACTCACGCGCTTCAAGCGGATCTTCAGCTTCACCAACAACATTAATTTCAATATCTCGTTCAAGAATATTGCGAACAATATTACGAATAACGGGAGAGTCATCAACAATCAATACCTTTATTTGAGATATTTCTCTAGTCATTAGAATAACTCCACATCTCCATCAACGGGCTCATTTTCAATACGCGTTTCATAAGCTTGTTCTCGTTTAACAATAGTATCGTTATGTAAATTATCCAGTCTTTTAACAAAAGCGCGCCCTGTCATCGGTTCAAAAAGTACTTTACGCGGAAATTGCAAACCAAGGTCTTGTGCTAATATTGGAATATTTTCTGTTGCCAAATAAGCCAGTACAAAATCAATATTTCGACTGCCAATATTGGACATTTTTTTCATTACTTTGCCTCCACCGAACACTTTTGCTTTTAAGTTTTTACGCCTTCCCCCATGCGTTAAAATCATATTTATTAAATATTCCATCGCAAAATTTCCATAACGTGTAGCATCTGTAACTAAACCTCTTTGCCCCCAGTTAACTTCATGCACATCTTGGGTAGTTAGGGGTAACATAAAATGATTCATACCACCAATGCCAGACATTTCATCCCAAATACACGCTGACACACAAGAACCTAACGTTGTAGCAATTAACATATCTTGTGAGGTAACATAAAACTCGCCAGGTAAAATTTTGGCGACAACTCGGTGAGCTTGTCGATCCCAATAATGATTAACGTGCGCAAATTCAGGTAAACAACGGCTTAAATACTCATTAACTTTATCTTGCACCCGTTTTCGTAACATTGCTTAATCCTTTTAGCTGTAAGTCACATTAGTGGCTTGACCAATCAATGGTTTTCGAAAAATCGTTCTACCCACATTGTCAAAATATTGTTGGTAGCTACCTAAGTTTTCACTATGCCCTAAAATAAGTAACCCTCCAGGCTTTAGCATTTTGTTATAGCGTTCAAAGAGCTCTTGTTGTGTTTTTTTATCAAAATAGATAATAACGTTACGACAAAAAATTATGTCGAAAGGCCCTTTCATTGGCCATTGATGTAGTAAATTAAGTTGTTTGAAAGTGATTAATTTTTGAATGTTTTTGTGTACTTGGTATTTATCTTCTTTACTTTGGGCAAGCTTAACAAAGTATTTTTTGATATAATTTTCAGGCAACCCTGCTATTTTTCGGTATTCATAAATACCTTCTTTGCCTGTATTTAACACATTACAATCAATATCGGTGGCTAATATTTTTACATCCCAGTGATTGATTTTATCTTTCATAGTCTCGACAAAAGTTATTGCGATACTGTAAGGTTCTTCGCCCGTTGAGCTAGCTGATGACCAGACTCTAATACGCTTTTTTTTGGCGTTTTCTACTAAAATTTTAGGAATTTCATACTCAGCTAAATAATCAAAGTGATGTTGTTCTCGAAAAAAACTGGTTAAATTGGTGGTGATAGCATTAATAAAATAGCGTTGCTCTTGCTCAGGATTATCTCTAAGTAATTGGCAATATTGTGCAAACGAATTTAATTTACGCTCTCTGATAATACGTGCAAAGCGGCGATAAACCATTTCTCTTTTATTTTCATTCAGCACAATACCTGCTTGCTGATAAGCAAACTGACAAATAAAATCGAAATCTTTATCGCTCAACGAGCTTGCACTATCTCTTTGGTAACTTACCACTAAAATTCTTCCCACTCTTGATCTGATGGTGTTATCGGTCTAACCGATGGTTGTTTTATAGGAGAGATAATTTCTCGTGCTGATGCTTCATTTTGGGTATTTTCTGCTGATTGCAAATTATGCTGTTCGCTTTCATCATTAAAAAAGCTCATTTGTTTCAATAATATTTGTGCTTGTTCTTCCATTGATTTACTTGATGCTGCGGCTTCTTCTACTAACGCAGCATTTTGCTGTGTCATTTCATCCATTTGACTCACTGCAGCACTCACTTCGCTAATGCCCGCCGCTTGTTCTTTACCTGCGCTATCTATATCTGCAATCATATTGCTTACTTCTGAAATAGAGGTTACTAATTCACTAAAGGTTTTTCCTGTTTCGTCAACTAATTTTGTCCCTTGACCGACTGCTTCCACACTGTCATTAATTAAACCTTTAATTTCTTTTGCTGCTCCAGCAGAGCGTTGAGCTAAATTACGCACTTCTGCGGCAACCACAGCAAAGCCTCGGCCTTGCTCTCCTGCTCTTGCAGCCTCTACTGCGGCGTTTAATGCAAGTAAGTTGGTTTGAAATGCAATTTCATCGATAACACTGATGATGTCAGCAATTTTTTTGCTCGATTTATTAATATCACTCATGGCTGAAATGGCATTTTCAACAACATCGCCTCCGCTATTCGCTTTATCCATAACCGATGCTGATAATTTACTGGCTTCACTAGAGTTTTCTGCATTTTGTTGTACAGTACTTGTTAACTCTTCCATTGCTGAGGCCGTTTCTTCTAAACTAGAAGCTTGAGATTCAGTACGATGGCTTAATTCTGTATTGCCTTCTGCTATTTCTCTGGCTGAATCAAACACATTATTAGCCGCATTGCGAATTTCATCGACCATGCTTCTTAAGTTAGTGATAGAACTGTTCATTGCCTCTGCCAGCGCTAAAAACTCTCCAGAGTAATCACCGTCCATAGTTTGTGTTAAATCACCATTTGCTAGTGCCTGTGCAACGTCTATAGCATCACTAATAGGTTCAATAATAGTATCCATTAAACCGTTGATGTTATCGCCAAGGTCTTTCATAAACCCTTGATAGGTAGACGTATCTATGCGGCTTTCTAAATCACCATTAGAGGCTGCACTGATCAGCGCTTTTACTTGGTTTTCTGCATCTTTTTCTTCGGTTAAGTCTTCCCACTGTACAGCGGTTCCGACATGATTATTATTGTCATCCAT
>WFQC01000053.1 GCA_015487235.1 Alteromonadaceae bacterium | reverse complement strand
GCGGCATTTATTCCTAAATCATCAAACTTGACCACAATAAGCCATGCCATAGCCTGTGTGTTAGATGGCGACATTTGGTTACCTGCACAAGTGGCGAACAACCAACATCAGCAAAATCAAAAAAATATTGCTTTAGCAAAACAACTGGCTCAATTAACTCCACAGCAATATACCGTGCTTACGATGATCGCTGACGGGCAATTAAATAAACAAATAGCCTATGAGTTAAACATTAAAGAAACCACAGTAAAAAAACATGTTTCGGCGATTTTACTCAAGCTGGGTGTTAATAATCGCACACTGGCTGGCTTAGCGTATCAACAGCTAAAAATAACACCAGCAGAAAATGAAAACAGCGATTAATTCAACACTTATCCAAGCCTTCTAGTTCAGCTTAACAATTTTTTAAGTAGCTTTTTCAAAGCAAGTGGCTTCAAGGGTTTACGTAAGAAGTAAAATTGAGCATCACTGGTATGCTGCCTTACCTGTTCAGACAAATCGGCAGAATTAATAATACAAGGAATTGACCATTGTTTTTGCGTTAATAACGAAGTAACTAAGTCAACACCATTGCTATTTTTTGCTAAATGATAATCAGCAATAATAATATGGGGTGGCTTATTTAAACGAGCAAGCTGTTGATTTAAATTTGTTTGATTGTTTGCCATTAATACAATAAATTGCCAGCTTTCTAACAAAGATTGCATAGCTTTTAAAACCAGCGGATCATTATCTATCACCATTACAACTTTCTGCTCAGAAGTTAATTCATCAAGCTCTGACGTTACTGAACTAGAATGATTCTGCTCGTTATTGTGGTATTCGCTTTTACTTGCTAACGGCACTTCAACAGCAAAACAAGTGCCTTTGCCAACAATTGAATGCAATAATATCGGCGTATTGAGTAAGGTAGCGATACGATCACAAATAGCGAGCCCTAACCCTAAGCCGGGCTGCTCTTGATTGTTATTTAACCGCTCAAATTCCTTAAATATTCGTTTTTGCTGCGCTTGAGCAATGCCTTGTCCATTATCTAATACCATGATGCGAATATTATTACCCTTGCGCTTAACCCCAAACAGCACTTTACTTTGTCGGTTGGCAACGCCCCCATAATTAAAAGCATTACTGAGAAAGTTTTGCACAATGCGGCGCAGTAATTTTTTATCCGATTTAATAAAGCAGCAACTATCTTGAAAGTGAAATTCTATCTTTCTATTAGCAGCAATCACTTGAAATTCTTGACGTAAAGGCTGCAATAAATCAGCTAGTGCAAAGACTGATTTATCAACGTGTTGATAGCCACTGTCTAGTTTTGATATTTCAACCAAGTCAGCTAATAACGCTTCTGCGGCAACTAGCGAATTGCTCATGTTTTCAGTTATTTCGGCAAGCTCAGTGTTTTGCGTTTTTTGGGCGAGTACTGAAGTAAAAAGCGTGAGCGCATTAAAAGGCTGCATTAAGTCATGGCTTGCCGCCGCTAAAAAGCGGGTTTTGCTGCGGTTAGCGGCTTCAGCCTCAGCTTTAGCCTGTGCTAGCTCTTGTGTACGCTCAATAACACGCCTTTCTAAATCTTCATTGGCTTTTTGTAACGCTTTTTCTGCTTCTATATGCGCGGTAATATCAGCAAAGGTACTCACAAAACCACCGCCGGGCATTGCTTGCCCTCTAATTTCTAAAACAATACCATTGGGCATTAAACGTTGAAAATGATGGCTATGACCTTGACGCATATGTGTTAGTCGGCGCGTGATCAAGGCTGCAATATTTTCACCTTGAATGATGCCGCGTTCAGCATTAAAACGTAATAGTTCTGCAATAGGTTTACCTGCAACCACAAGGCTTGGCGGATAATCAAGCAATTCAATATAACGTTGATTCCATGCGACTAAACGCATATCTGCATCAACAACACTAATACCTTGTTCTATATTTTCAACGCCTGCTTGTAGTAATTCTCGATTAAATTCAAAAAGCTGACTCGCTTCATCAACAATACTTACCACGTCTTCTAAAGGTAGTTCTTCACCTGATTCAGGCGTTAAGGTTGCTGCCTTCATCACCATACGAGTGCTAGCCGAACCTAAAACGCCCGACAGTTGCAGGCGTGTGTATTCAACAAGTTTTTCGTTAAAATCAGGCTGATGTTTATCAAGGTGTTGTGCAAATTTAGTAAAATTTTCTGCGGCACTTTTATCAATAAAACGCTGTAACAAGCGATATAAGTCGCGCTCAGATAAATGACGTTCAAATTGATTCTGTTTTTTATTTAAAAATAATTCTGCTTGTAATTGCTCACCAATACTACGATGACCAAACCAAGAAATAAGTAAATAGCAAGCAAGGTTAGCCAACAAGCTATAAAATACACCATGACTAACTGGATCTAAAAAATCAAGCCCTAAAAGAGCGGTAGGCTTAAGGTAAGCCAAACCAAACAAGCCGCTATTAACCCACTCATCGTTAGGAAATAATGTTGGTAATAATAAGGTATATATCCATAATAAGCTGCCGACAATAAGCCCAATAAAGGCGGCGCTGGCTGTGGCTCGCCGCCAATATAATGCGCCAATAGCTGCTGGTGCAAATTGCGCAAGTAAAACAAAAGACAATAAGCCAATGCTGGCTAAATGATTTTGCTGATCAACCAAGCGTTCAAAAGCAAAGGCTAACAGTAAAATACAAGCAATAGCAAAACGTCGTAATGTTAACAATAAATTAGAAAGTTGCGCCGTTTGTTTACGATTAAACAAGCGAAATTTTAGCATGATAGGGTTAAGCACTTCGGTAGTAAACATAGTGCTTAGCACAATAGCTGCAATAATAACCATGCTAGTTGCTGCCGCTAATCCCCCAATGTAAACCACAACACCAAGCCAAGCCTGTTGATAAAATAGCGGTAAGGTTAATACATAAGTATCAGCGTCAACACTACCCCCTGGAAAAGTCAACTGCCCTGCAATAGCAATAGGTAAAACAAAAACATTAATCGCTAATAAATATAAAGGATAAAGCCAACGCGCTTGCTTTAATTCATCACGATGATGGTTTTCGATCATCATCATGTGAAATTGTTGTGGCAAAATAAAAACGGTGATCGCCCCTAAAATTGCCTGCGATACAGCCAAATAAGTACTACTGCCACTACTGGGTGTCGCTAATTTTTCTCCCTGAGCAAATAAATCACTAAAACCATCAAAAATAAAAAACGTGGCAAAAATTCCCACAGCAGTTAAGGCAAATAATTTAACCAGCGAGCTAAAGGCAATGGCCAATACTAGCCCTTGATTTTGTTTGCTTGCCGCCACTTGCCTTGCTCCAAACAAAATACTAAAGGTGATCAATACAATGGTAACGACAAAAGCAGTGCTGATCCCCGATTCAAAAGTACCGGTTAAAAGATCAAAACTTTTACTAATAGCTCTAAGTTGTAGGGCGATATAAGGAATGGTGCCCACTAAAGCAATAATGGCAATTGTGCCCGCAATGGTAGGCGAGCGATCATAACGACAAGCAATAAAGTCGGCAATAGAGGTGAGGTTTTGTTGCTTGGTAATTTGCAACATTTTCAAAAACATTGGCCAAGCTAAAATAAAACATAAAATAGACCCAATATAAATCGGTGCTAGCCATGTACCTGTAGTAGCCGCTTGCCCTACCGTGCCATAGAATGCCCAAGAGGTACAGCTAACACCCAGTGATAAGCTATAAACCCAAGGTCGGCTAAAATAACCTGTTGTTTGTTGCTTTTGCCCCCAATGTGCGATCACAAATAAAATGGCTAAATACGCAATCGACAAAAAGGTAATAAACCACGCGTCTAACGACAACCAAGCTAACACAGCGCTTTCCTCTTTTTATAATCGCGACAAGAACGCATTTTAGCGCCAAAGCTACAATCTCTACAGTGAACTAAGGTAGTAGTTATTTTCATTACCCCATGCGTTATCTTTAAAAATCAAGTTATCATTGAAATTATCATACATGAAAATTACGCATAAATATTTGGTCGAAACGATTGTTTTTCTCAGTTATGTCTTATTTGCTATGGCGTGGGTTGGCGGTACTGCAAGTATGGATCAAATTATGGCAACCATGCATATCAACAGTTTGGCCTCAGCAAGTTTTATTAGTGGTGCGGTAACACTCGCCAAAATAGTAGGTACTTTTATCGCCGCATGGCTCGCTATAAAGTTAGGCTTAAAAAATGCTTTTTTACTTTCAGGAGTTTTAATTGCAACGGGGATTTTAACCCCCCTCGCTACCAATTATGAGTGGTTACTATTAAGTCGCTTTTTAATGGGCTTGGGCGGCGCTTTTATGATTGTTTATTTCAACCCTATTGTTATTTCTTTTTTCAGTGTTAAAGAGAGAGCTACAATTAATGGCTTAAATGCGGTTGCTTTTAACATAGGAACAGGCATTATTTTATGGCAAATGGATAGCTTTAATCAGCTCACTGGCAGCTGGAAAAGCACACTTATACTGTTTTCACTGCTAACTATAGTGCTTTGCTTGTTGTGGCTATTCGTAAAAATACCCAATAAAAATGTTTCTTCAACAGATAATAATGCTCACCATTATAGTTATATTGAGGGTTTAAAGGACAAATTTAACTGGCAATATGCTCTAACCTATTCGGGAATTCTCGCTTTTTATATTTGCTTATTTACTTTTTACCCCAAAGCAGGCATTAGCCAAAGTGCTTTAGTGATCGCCTTTGGTATTGCAGGCACCTTAGCGGGTATTATATATAGCAAGAAAGTCACCTCACGTTTACCTGTTATTCGTTGGTCAGGATTAATTATTACCCTAACCGTTATAGGCCTTTCATTTAGCACCGACCCCTTGTTGCAAAGCGTTTGTGCTGTGGTTTTAGGCTTTTTTATCTTCTTTCCTATTACCGCTTTAGTCAGTATCCCTCATGAACTAGCTAATATGACTGGGGAAAAAATCACCGTGATTTTTAGTTTGTTTTATTCAATCAGTTACCTTGTTGCCACTATGGTGCTATGGCTCTTTGGTAAACTGGTTGATATCAATCAAGGCGATTTTTCTGCCGCATTTATGTTAATTAGTTTATTAAGCACTAGCTTTTTTATTGGTAGCTTCTTTTTACCTGAACCCGCCCAATGCAATACATACCAGAATAAGGAATAACCATGCGAGGCAAAGTTTCAACTAAACTCAAACCCTTTTTAACACAAGTTAACCTTGCTATTGCCGAGGCAAAACAAAATAAGCAAGCATTTACTGTGGCACAAACAAGAGAAAACTTAAATAAACTCGGCGCGCTTATTACGAAAGGCCCTGAACTTGCCTACGTTGAAAATACCACCCTTAATAATAATACAACTGAAATTCCCGTACGTATATACAGCCCAGCTCCTGATGAAAAACTGCCCGTTGTATTACATTTCCATGGTGGTGGCCATATGTGCGGTAGTATTGAACTATATGATAATATTAGTCGTAAAATTGCCTGCTTTAGTCACTGTATTGTCATAACGATTGATTATCGACTTGCCCCTGAATATCCCTACCCTACTGGATTAAATGACTGTGAGTATTTACTGAGAAACTATCAACAATTACTGGCAAATATTCACTACAATGAACAACTTTATGTGTTAGGTGACAGCGCTGGTGGAGCAATTTGTACCACGTTAACGGCAAAGAGCCAATATGACGATACTTTAAAGATTGATAAACAAATACTCATTTACCCGAGTGTAGATTACACCTTAAGTAGCGAATCAATACAGAGTAATGGCACAGGCTATTTATTGGAAACCGCCAAAATAGCTTGGTATTTTGACCATTATTTTCAACATAATGAAAACAGAGAAAAAGCCTCACCCTTGTTTCAAGATATTACGCAAAAGCTACCCAAAACGCTTATTATCACAGCTGGTTGCGACCCTTTACGAGATGAAGGGCTTGCTTATGCTGGCGCATTAACTGCCGCGGGTGTAGCAGTAAATCATCAGCATTTTGCCGACTTAACACATGCCTATATGTTGCTAGAAACATTAGTAAAACAAGAATGTCAGCAAAGTTATCAACTTATTGCTGACTTTATTAACGGCAGTTGATCTTGCTCGGTTAAATTTAGCTTGCGATAAAAACCAATAAACAGCTACAAACACAGCCTCAAGAAATCAACAGCCCCTAAGTAAATACCGTTTATTACTGAATTAAACTATATTGTAAGCTAGCGGTATAAGTTTGTAGACCAAAATGACCATAGTTGTATGTATAAGTAGCATTTTCACCAGCAATACGGCTTGAATGAATACCTCCTACAGTACAAACACCTGTGCCACAAACCACTTGATCTATCCAACTTTTAATAGAATACACGCGATTAGCTATTGTTTTTCCATAAATCCAATCGAGAAATGGACTAGAAATAGACAAACCATAAGTACCACATGTTGCGGTCCAAACATTCCACGGATAAGTACCACATGTCCATAAACCTCGATAAGCCCCAGCAATACCAACAAAAGCATCAACATTGCTTGCCTGGTTAAGTTTAATTATTTGCTGTGCTGCTAATGTCACTCCCATTGAGTGGCCAATAACATCTATTTTACCAGTACATGAAGTCGCTAATGCATTACTGATCGCATTATTAACGGGTGTTTCTTCACTACCATTATGATCATTATTAGCTGCCGAACTGCTTCCCCAGCTAGGACGAAATATTTGGCTACTTGTATAGCCATTAGCAAGTAAAAGCTCATAAGTATTATCCCAATCATCAGGCGAACCAGTATTACCATGCACTAAAACCACATTATCAACACAGGCAGCTTTTACACTTTGAGAAAAAAGTAACAAAAAAGCTGCTAACAAGGTTAACAGCCATTTTATCGTTAAAGATTGATTCATTTTATTTACCCTATTTTTTTTATGAGGAACCGTTGAATTTTCATGTTTAATTTTTATTTAATTTGAAAATTCAACCGTTTTATTTTTCCTTTCTATATGTATTCCTTGTTGAGCCAAAAAATATTTTGAGTCAATCTAACTGTAATAAAAATAGGTCTATTGTGCTGTGCTACTTTAGGGCTACTACCTAATAAATAGTCTTATTGTGCTGTCCATGCGCCATCAATGGGTAATGCTGAACCAGTGATCCCTTTAGCGGTATCAGTGCATAAAAATAAAACAAATTCCCCAACTTGACGCGGAGACAACATTTCAGGCAAAGCTTGTTTACTGGTAATAAGTTGATATTTTGCCCGTTCAAAATCAATATGTTGCTGTTGGGCAATCTGCGCTATTTGATCGTTAATTAAGGGCGTGTCTACCCAGCCAGGACAAATAGTGTTAGCGGTTACTCCTTCTTCAGCACACTCGAGTGCCACGACTTTCGTTAAGCCAATAAGCCCATGTTTAGCTGCACAATAAGCTGATTTTTGCTTTGATGCCACCAAGCCATGAACAGAGGCAATATTAATAATTCGTCCCCAATGTTTTTTTATCATGGTGGGTAATGACTTTTGAATAGTATGAAAGGCCGCGGTTAAATTAACTGCAATAATAGCATCCCATTTACTGTCAGGAAAACGCTCTATCGATTCTGTATATTGTATTCCCGCATTGTTAACTAAAATATCAATGCCATTCATCTGTTCAATAGCATAATTCATAAAGCAATTTATTTTATTGGCATCGCGTAAGTCTGCATTATCAAAAATAGCTTTGATCGCATATTTTTCAATAAAGCTTTGTGCTAATTTTTCACCCTCTGACTCAGAAAGTAACCCATGTAAAACTAAGTTAACTCCTTGTTCTGCTAAAACATGCGCAGTCGCTAAACCGATACCACTGCTTGAACCTGTAATTAAGGCTGTTTTTCCCGCTAACATTAAATTTCTCACTGTAAATACCTAAAACATAAACGACATCACTGTAACGAATATTTAATGGCTTTTATTTACTACCTTAGTGCCACAATAAAGCGGAAAAAGCTTTGTTTGCGTGCTTAAATCTTTTAAAATCGACAGTTATCTATCTTATTAATTTTTCAGGATCGCCCCTTACATGATCGCTATTGCCGAGCAAATTGCTAACGAGCTACACGTAAAACCCCAACAAGTTAATGCCGCTATTACGTTATTAGACGAAGGCGCCACCGTGCCTTTTATTGCCCGCTATCGTAAAGAAGCAACACAAGGTTTAGACGATACTCATTTGCGTACTTTAGCGCAGCGATTAAGTTATTTGCGCGATTTGGCCAGTCGTCGCCAATTAATTTTGACCAATATAGAACAGCAGGGAAAATTAACCCCTGAATTAAAAACTAAAATAGAACAAGCTGATAATAAAACCCGCTTAGAAGATTTATACCTGCCTTATCGCCCTAAACGCAGAACTAAAGGGCAAATAGCCATTGAAGCGGGCTTAGCTCCTTTAGCTGAAAAACTTTTTAATCATTGGCAGTTAATACCCGAACAAGAAGCACAAGCCTTTATTAATAATGAAGCAGGCTTTAATGATGAAAAAGCGGTGCTTGAAGGGGCTACTTATATTTTAATGGAACAATTTAGCGAAGATGCTGATTTGTTAGCCAAATTACGTAAGCACTTACGTAAACAAGCCCACTTAACCAGCAAAGTAGCCAAAGGAAAAGAACAACAAGCCAGCAAGTATCGTGACTATTTTGAACACAGTGAATTACTCGCTAAAGTGCCATCACACCGTGCTTTAGCCATGTTTAGAGGGCGCAATGAAAGCTTGTTACAACTAAGCCTCACGGTAGATCCTCACCAAGAAGAGGGCAGTTTTTCTAGCGCAGAACAAATTATTCTTGATCACTACCATTTGCGTTTATCACAACAAGCAGCGGCCAACTTTTTAACGAAGGTGGTACGTTTGGCATGGAAAGTAAAATTAGCCTTAAGTTTAGAAACAGAATTACTAGGTGATTTACGTGAACGCGCCGAAACTGAAGCAATTAAAGTTTTTGCCAGTAACTTAAAAGACTTATTAATGGCTGCGCCTGCGGGGGCAAAAACCACGTTAGGTTTAGATCCTGGTTTACGCACCGGTTGTAAACTTGCCGTCGTTGATGGCACAGGTAAATTATTGCACACCAGCACTATTTTCCCACATGCACCACAAAATAATTGGGATAAATCTCTACGTACCATCGCTAATTTATGCCGCCAATTTAACATTGAATTAATCGCCATAGGCAATGGTACTGCTTCGCGAGAAAGTGACAAATTAGTTGCACAAGCGATTGCTTTACTTGAACAGAATAAACCCAGTAAAGTTATTGTTAGTGAAGCTGGCGCTTCGGTTTATTCTGCATCAGAATTAGCAGCTAAAGAATTTCCTGATTTAGATGTTTCACTACGTGGAGCCGTTTCTATTG
Source organism: Alteromonadaceae bacterium (assembly GCA_015487235.1). Classification (GTDB taxonomy): domain Bacteria; phylum Pseudomonadota; class Gammaproteobacteria; order Enterobacterales; family Alteromonadaceae. The sequence goes on along the minus strand of WFQC01000053.1, from coordinate 7,629 downwards.
CCCGTCGCTTACAAGATCCGCTCGCCGAACTCGTAAAAATTGATCCTAAAGCCATTGGTGTTGGCCAATATCAGCACGATGTAAGCCAAAGTTTACTCAGCAAAAGCCTTGATGACGTGATTGAAGACTGTGTTAATGCGGTTGGTGTTGATTTAAATAGTGCTTCTGCGCCTTTATTAATGCGTGTGTCAGGTTTAAATAAAACCATGGCGCAAAATATTGTGGCTTATAGAGATGAACATGGTCGCTTTAATAATCGTAATACCTTGAAAAAAGTCGCCCGTTTAGGGCCAAAAGCGTTTGAACAAGCCGCAGGGTTTTTGCGTATAAATAACGGTGATAATCCACTGGATAAATCGGGCGTACACCCTGAAAGCTACCCTGTGATTGAAAAAATAATTGCCGATTTAAATACCTCTATTGAGACGATTTTAGGCAATAAAGAGCAACTTAACCGTATTGATATTAAGCATTATGTTAGAGAATTTTCAGCACAAGGTATTGGCGAAATCACCTTAAAAGAAATTATAAAAGAATTAGAAAAGCCAGGACGTGATCCTCGCCCAGAATTTAAAACCGCCACGTTTAAAGACGGTGTAAATACACTAAACGATTTAAAAGAAGGTATGATCCTCGAAGGCGTTATTTCTAATGTGGCTAATTTTGGCGCTTTTGTTGATATTGGCGTACATCAAGACGGCCTAGTGCATATCTCTTCACTAACCGATAAATTTGTCAGTGATCCACGTGAAATAGTAAAAGCCGGCGACATTGTAAAAGTTAAAGTGCTTGAAGTTGATGCTGATCGCAAACGTATCAGTTTAACCATGCGTTTAGACGAGCAAACGCAAGTAAAAAGCAAGCCTGAACACAAAACTAGCAGTGCTAACAAAGCTTTTCAAAAGCAAACCAATAAACCCCACAATAAAGCGGCTCGCAAATCTAAAGAACCCGCGAATGCCGCCATGGGCAATGCTTTTGCCGAGGCGCTAGCTAAATTAAAAAAGTAAACTTATACTATATATGGTATTAGAGCCTGTGAGCTTTATAAAACGTTGAGCTGACAAAATAAGCCGTTTAGCTAATATAACTAAACGGCTTATTGACTGTGTTTATTAGGGCATGTTAAAAATTTAATCTACCTTAAACTGATTCAGTAATCGTGATAGTTCTTCCCCCATTGCGCGTAACTGCTCAGAATTAGTGGCTGCAGACTCAATACCCTGCAAGGATTCATGCGATAGGGTGGAAATACGATGTGCATTACGGTTAATTTCATCAGCAGAAAGTGATTGTTCTTCTGCTGCGGTAGCCACTTGTGTATTCATATCACTGACATGATGAATAACTTCTGATATTTGATTTAATGCGCTATTAGCTTGCAAGACATGATCACTGGTTTCTTGCGCTTGTTTTGCACTGGCTTCAATAACTGAGACAGCAGAGTTAGCGCCTTGTTGTAAACGTTGGATCATTTTTTGAATTTCTTCGGTTGACTGCCCCGTTCTGCTTGCCAGTGTTCTAACTTCGTCGGCAACTACTGCAAAGCCTCGCCCTTGTTCGCCTGCACGAGCCGCTTCAATAGCTGCATTTAAGGCAAGCAAATTGGTCTGCTCAGCAATACCACGAATAACATCGAGTACACTACCAATGTTGTCAGATTCTGCGGCTAAAGAAGAAATCACACTGGTCGCTTCTTTAACCGTATTTGAGAGCGAGGTTATTTCATCAACGGTATGATTAATAACTCGCTGGCTGTCACCAACCAGTTTACGCCCTTGTTCCGTTTCTTGAGCGGCACTTTCAGCATTATTGGCGATTTCACCTATGGTTACTTTCATTTCTTCCATGGCATGCTCAAGCTGATCTGTTTGTGCATTTTGCTCACTCGCCAATTCTTTGGCTTGGTGATTAATACTTGCCAACGATACGGCGTTTTCTTTTACATGCTCTGCATGCTGATTTGCATCTTTAATCAGTACTGTTATTTTTTCAACAAAGCGGTTAAACGATTGGGTTAGTTGTGCTAATTCGTCATTGCCCATAACGTTTAAACGTTTTGTTAAGTCACCATCGCCAGCACTAATATCTTCCATAGCTGCGACGGTTTTATTCAACGGCACTAAAATAGAACGTTGAATAAAAATAACTAATACCGCAATCACAATAAATAACACCAAACCAATAAGAATAATTTCAATAGCAATACCTGAAAACTCTTCATCAACATCATCAAGATAAACTCCTGAGCCGATAATCCATTTCCACTCTGGTAAGCCTTTTACATAAGAAATTTTTGCCACTGGGTCATCAAAACCGGGTTTAGGCCATAAGTAAGGCACAAAACCTGCGCCCTTTGCTTTAACAACCTTAACAAATTCTTGAAATAAGTAAGTACCTTCAGGGTCTTTTAAGTTACTTAAATCTTTACCATCTAATTTCGGCTTCATTGGGTGCATAACCATAGTCGGCGAATAATCGTTGATCCAAAAATAGTTATTTCCCTGATAACGCAACGCTTTAACAGCTTTTTTAGCCTCTTTTTGTGCTTGTTCAGTGCTTAACTCACCCGACTGTGCTAATTCATGATAATGTTTAATAATGCTGTAAGCCGACTCAACCACGCTTTGAGTTAAGAAGTATTTTTGCTCAAGTAGTGAGCTTTTGAACTGGGTTAGCATAGTGGTAATAAAAATAATAAATGACAGTAAAATTAGCCCCAAAATTAGCTGTAATCTTACTTTAATTTTCATTTGACGAAGATCCATAAACCTATCCTCTTTTGTTCAGTGGTCAAATTGCTCTCCTTTGCCTTATCTAGCTAAACTATAGTACAAAATTTACTCAGCAAAAAAATTTACCATAAAAAAAGGGAAGCAAAGCTTCCCTAAACACAACCCAAAAATCGCAAAGATATTGGGAGTCCACGCAAAAAAAGATTTAATATCATTCCATATATCTATAAAACATATTTTGCAGTAAATTGGGCATAATCAGAGTCTGCATTTTGATCAGCCATTTCAAAATTACCTATTTCAAAGCCAAAAGATAATTTTTTGGTATAACTTTTGAATATATTTACACCCCAATGCGTTCTATCACGATCAGACAGATCGGTTTGCGTATTACCGTAAAATACTGTGCTACGTATGCCTTCTGTCCAAAAATGGCGATAAGCGACCATAACAGAAGTACTATCTTCTACGTCTTCACCAACTAGGTCAGGTGATGCAGCAACGCCAACATAACGTCCTGTATTACCAGTATGAAATTGAAAGCGAATATCGTCTTTATCAAATACCTTAATTTTACCCGTAATACCCACACCAAAAGCCGATTCAGTATTACCTAATGCGGTATTTAATTGACGCGCTAAACCCGCTACCGCCACGTTACCCCAGTCACCCTTAAAGTTATAACGTACAACAACATCAGGCACAGAGTCTTGCCCTGATTGTCCGCCATAAGATTCAGGGTTCTCTAACGCTAACTGCCAGTTACCCGCGGTATAACGAATTTGAGTTTGACGAATAAAAGCTTCTGCATTTAAAGCGCCACCAAAATCAGCTGTTTCAGCAAAAGTACTGGTATTAACATAAGTTGACCATGTTTGCCCTAACAAGATATTTTTATATTTTATAAAGGCATGGCGAATACGAGGGTTAGATGAGTTAGTAAAGACTTCATTCGCACCAGCATAACCACCTTTAACAGCCGCACCATAAAAATCTATTTCAACAAAGCCTGTAACATCACCTGAAACATATTTGGTATTAAAGCGCGATTCGTTAACTGCAAAGTTTAAGTTAGATTGTGATTGGTCTAATACGGCACCTGTACCTATCCAATAGTCTCTCGGGGCAATGGTGCCACTGGTATAACGATAATCAGCTTTAAAATAGCCGCCAAAGGTTAACGTATCGTTATCGCCTAAATTAATGGTATAGCCTGCATTAGCAGCGGTAGTTAACAACAATAAACTTGATGCTAACAAGGTTTTTTTAGTGTTTAACATGTCTTTCCCCGTTTTTGTTCACAGCAGAGGTTTTATTACCACCTCTTTGGTTTTTATTAACTATTTTTTATTGCTAATGACTAACTTAGAGAATAAGCCAGCAATTAGAAATTAGACCTAAGTCTAAAGTTAGCGACTTTAGTACTAGACTTTAGTCTTAACCTATCGATTGAGTTTAGTTAAAAATTTATGTTTCAGATCAATATTTTTGTACCTCGTTGCAGTAACCTGAACATAACAAAGTAATAACAAGGAGTTGTAACAATGTGCCACGATGAAATTTTCAACTTATTAAAAAACAAGCAAACAGAGCTGATAAAACGGATAGCGGCTATTGAAAACGACTTTAAAAAGGGTCGTTCACAAGATTTTTCAGAGCAAACAACAGAAACCGAAAACGACCAAGTACTTGATGAAATTCATCATGAAGCAAAAAGTGAATTACAGCAGGTTAATGCCGCTTTACAACGTCTTGAACAAGGTAGTTATGGTTTGTGTGTTAAATGTGAAGAAGCTATTTCACCCGCGCGCTTAATGGCGCTGCCTTACACCAATACCTGTATTCACTGTGCTGAATAATTATTAGGGTGTGTTTATCTTTGGAGTATGTTTTTGCAGCACGCCCTAGTTAAAAACCATAGAATAGAAAGAAAAGGATAATATTATGCCAATTGAAAAACACGATTTACATCACGAATTTCCTGAATTTAATGAGGAAATTCGTGCGCTAAAAATGAATAATGCTCACTTTGCTCGATTATTTGATCAATACCATGAAGTTGACCATGAAATAAACCGTATTGAACAAGGGGTAGAAAATACTTCTGATGAATATTTAGAGCAGCGCAAGGTAGCGCGGTTAGCATTAAAAGATAAACTCTATTTAATGCTACAACAACAAAAAGCCTCAGCTTAAATAGTGTTTTAGTTTTATTTTGTTCATGCCGCTGTCATCGCTCACTTGCGCTAAAAAAAGCTCTGCGGTGGCAATGGCATCGTTAAGTGCATTGTGGGCATAATGTTCGGGCAAATGATAACGTTTGCGCAGATTAGATAAGCGTAGCTCAGAAGGATCATAAGCAACATCGCTTTTATCTAAACGACGTTTTGCGATAGCCAATGTATCAATAATGGGCCAAACAGGGCTTATGCCATATATTTCTAAGCAAGCTTGACGTAAAAACTGGCGCTCTATACGGGCAAAATGTGCTAGCATAACTTTACCAGCCAGCGCTTCAAGCAAGCGTTCAACCACAACCTGTAAAGGTAAACCTTGCTCTTTTTCTCTGTCAGTTATTTGATGAATTAATACATTATCAGTGTGTAGCTTCTGTTGAGTATTGATCACTTGATGATAACTACTAGCCAATTCAATTTTACTATTTTGTAAGCTCACAAACCCCACACTAAGCAATTTATCTTGCACGGCATCAAGCCCCGTGGTTTCAAAATCAACTGATAAAATAGGGGTTTGCTGTAGTAACCCTTTAGGGTCTGGAAAAGGTACCGCTAAAAAGTCTTTTAACACCCCTTTCGGGGCTTTGTTATAAAGCTTTTCTCGTTGCTTATTTAAACTCAAAAAATGATTGAGAAACATCATATTAATAAACTACTTGTCGTGCTTTTTGTAAGGTTTTTATTACTTTAAAGGCATCTTTTAAATGTTCACGCTCTAAGCGAGAAATTTCTTTAGGGTGTAAATAATTGTCAGGTTGTTTACCCGCTTGCAGTTGTTTGGCTTGATGTGTTGAACGCAGTAATCCTAAAAATTCAAAAGCATCTATCAAACTAGCTGCTGAGGGTTTACTTAATGACGGTGTGCCTGCAACTTGACGAATACGCTCAATGGTATTCACCGCTTTTACGCCCTCAGCAAGCGCATAGATACGCGCAAGGTCAACAATAGGAGCAATACCGTTATGTTTTAAATCTAAACTGGCTTTGTTATCACCATTTTGGCTTAACACAAAGTCTCTGAAAAACCCTAAAGGCGGCTTATGTTGCAGCGCGTTTTTAGCAAGGTGCGCTAAAAACAAGGTATTACCTTGGGTGCGTTGTAACATTTTAGCGCGCACTTGTTCAAGTAAACTGCTGTCTCCATAAACGGTATTTAAATCAAAGAAAATACTCGCGTGCATTAGTGCTTTAGGGTCAGGAACGGTGATCCATTGTTCAAAATATTGATGCCATACCGCTTGCTTTTGTCGCCATTGTTGATTAGTTGCCATCACGTTACCAGGACAATACACAAAGCCACAGGCATTTAAACCATCGCAAACAAAACGTGCAAATTGGCTAAACCATGGTTCATGCTCAGGCATAAAATCGTCTGCAATAATTAAAGCATTGTCTTGATCAGAATGCGCAAATTGCTCTTGCCTTGCTTGTGAACCAGCAGCGACCCAAGCATAAGCAACAGGCGCTTTACCGAATTTATCTTCAGCCATTTTGATCAAACGAATTGTAAATGCCATGGTAATCGCACTAATGGTTTTACCAACATGATCAGCCGTAGAGCCCAATTTTGCCATGCGAATTTGCAACTTAGGTAACATTTCACTAATGCGAGCTAGTTCTGCCACGGTTTTGGCTTTACGAATAATGCTAGCAAAGTTTACGGCATTTAGCCCTTCTTGATTCATCAGATCTGTCACTGTTACCATGCCTACTAGGTGATTATTTTTGGTGACAGGTAAATGGTGAATATGCTGTGTTGTCATGGTTATTAGCGCATCATAAGCACTACTTTTATAATCAATAGACAGCATATTTTTGGTCATAATGTCACTAATAGGCTGGGTAATATTAAGCCCTTTTGCTACGCAGCGTTGCCGTATATCTTTATCGGTAATAATACCAACGGGTTGGTTGTTGTCGGTCACAATAAGGCAAGAAAAGCCACGCTCTGTCATCACTATAGCCGCTTGTTGAATACTGGCTTGTTGGTCAATAGTGGCAACGGGGCTTTTATAAAAATGACTAATATGCGTATTCATTAAGGTTGAAGATAATACAGCTTCTTCATTCACCTGTACCATTTTACTGTTTAAACGCTCAGAAGATGACTGCATAATAAACGCAAGTGCTTGAGGGTGATCTGCAAATATTTCGCTCAAGCGTTTACAGGCAATACTGTATAATAAGCAATCTTCTTCAACCTTTATAATTTTATCAACAGGTTCATTAACACAGCAAAACAGTGAGCAAATGTCTCCTTCACCGTATTTTTCTTGCAACTCATTTTTTTCATTATAATAAGCCAATGCCCCTGTTCTAATCAGGTACAGGGTTGCTCCTGCTTCAGCTTGGTAATTAAGCATACTGCCTTGGCGTAAATAGCCAATAACCACTTCTTGGCTCAACTCAGCAATTTTTTCTTCGGGTAATTCAACAAAGGGGGGTATTTGCTGAATAAAGTTTTGCACTTCCGCTAATTCATTGCTCATTTTTATTCCTAAAAGCCTTTCTGTCTGCCCTTGTTGTAAAGCATAACCCTAAAACGAGTCAATCTTTAACCACCGTATCTAGACTAAAGTTTAATAGGATGAGTTAAAAAAGCTTGCTAGTGTGATTAGCAAGATAGGCTAATAGTCTCAAACAATGACAACTAAAAG